>DATHTI010000058.1:0-11129 GCA_035463335.1 Pyrinomonadaceae bacterium
TTGTCGATCGCAGGTGGGGAGAATATTTTTAACCACGGATTGAACGGATCTTAAATACGGATTGTAAACAGCGCGCCTCCGTCAGGTGAGTTTGTGGCTGTAAGGGTGCCGCCGTGTTGGGTGATGATGCGGTGTGTCAGGGCGAGGCCGATGCCGTGGCCTTTCGCTTTCGTGGTGAAAAAGGGGATGAAGATCTTTTGAAGATCTGCTGGTGGGATCCCCGGGCCTGTGTCCCGCACTTGTATTACGACGCTCTCATTCTCGCGTGCCGCGTTTACAGAGACACATCCATCAGGGTTTGCTTCCGCGCCGTTGCGCATAAGATTGAGCAGCGCCTGTCGTAGCATTCGCTCATCCGCACGAACTGTCAGTGACGGATCTACATCAACGGTGAGTTTTAGTCGCAGCTCAGCAGCGCAGTCTTCTATCAAGTCCGATATTGACACCTCTTCCAACTGCAACGGCTGCGGGCGCGCGAAGTTGAGAAACGCCGTGACCATGCTCGAAAGATTTCGCACTTCATTGAGCAGCGACGCGGCTGCAACCTGCGCCTTGTCGTTCAACTCCATACTCTGCAAAAGCTGCGCGTATCCCTGAAGCGTCGCGATCGCGTTCTTAAACTCGTGGGCCAACCCGGCTGACATCTCGCCGAGACTCTCGAGGTTGTTCTTCAACGCCACCTGCTCGCGCAGCTCAGTCACTTCCGTAATGTCAGTCAGCAGGCACAGCGCGCCTCTTGGCCCACGCTCGCGCGGCAGATCGATTGGCGCGACGGTAGCACCGAGCCGGCGCAATTTTCCGTCTGTACTAACGGCTTCGATCTCGGTGCGGCGGTAAACTGTCCCGGTCTGCAAACAGTCGCCAACCATCTTTGCGAGCTCTTCGTGCGCGCCAAAGAGTTGTTTATACGACTCTCCCAGGGCCGCGCCATTGACTTCAAGCAGAGTGCGACCGGGCGTGTTGATGGCCATCGAGAGCCCCGCGCCATCGAAAGCAATCAATCCCGAAGGCAAACTGGCGACGATGTGCTCGCTAAATTTCTCCGCGGAGTTGGCGCGCTCGCGTGCTTCGGCACTGAGCTGCTCGAGCTCTTTGCGTTGCGCCTGAAGCTGCGCCACGACTGACTGAAACGTCTCGAGCACAAACTCGGCTTCGTCCTGCGATTTGTGTTGAGCGGCAACCGACGCGCGCTGCGCTTCGCCGACAAGCTTTTGGTAAGGACGAAGCACCCAGCGCAGGACAAACAAAATACACAACAGGCTGCCGAGCAGGATCGCGATGAACGACGCGAGCAGTATTGGACCACGAGCGGTGGGTGTTTCCGGCGTGAGCGCGTAGAGCAGGATCGCAAACAGGACGGCCAGCAGGAAGAGTCCCATCAGCATCGTCAGTCCGGATTGAAATCGATTGCGGTATGTCACCGGAATTGGCCTGCGTACCATTCAACTAACGGCGCGCCGAAAAGCAGTGCGGCAATCGCGCCGAGTCCGAGAAAAACTCCGAAGGGAAGCAGCATTTGCATGTTTCTTTGTCCCTGCCGCGCCATCAACAGGATGCCGATCACGGAACCGCTCAACACGCCGACGAAGATCGTTAGAATCGTCAGTCGCCAACCGAGATAAGCCCCAACCATAAACATCATCTTCACGTCGCCAAGACCCATTGCTTCAATGCCGCGCAGTTTTTCCCAGGTCCAGCCCATGAGCCAAAGCGAGCCGCCGCCGATCAACGCGCCGATGAGCGCGCCGGCAAGTGAAACAACCCACACCGGCATACCTGCGAGCGCGCCGTGCGAGAGTGAAGGTATGTCGTCGAAGTGCGGCGTGCCTGTTAATAAAGGAATAGTGATGCGCGCGATGAGTGCAAACGCGATTCCGGGATACGTGATCACGTTTGGAAGAATCATGTGTTCGGCGTCGATGAAGACGAGCGCAAGGAGTGCAGCCGCGAAGACGAGATCAAACGGTAACGCTGCGCTCAGTCCAGCGTGCCAGGCGACACCGATGAACAACGCTGCTGTCAGTAATTCGACTGCGGGATAGCGAAACGAGATGTGCTCTTTGCACTTGCGACACTTCGCGCCCAGCATCGCATAACTAAGGACGGGAATGTTGTCGTAGAAAGCGATCGCCGCTCCACACGAGGGACAACGCGAGTTCGGAAAAACAATAGATTCCTCGTTGGGAACACGATGAATGATGACGTTGAGAAAACTGCCGATGATCGCACCAAAAACTCCCGCGATCACATAACCAAAAACAGGGGGAACGAGGTTGAAATCGATCATCTTGATCCGTTTTTATCCGTTTTATTCGCAGCCTGCTTTTCCCACAGCATCAAGTGTTTCAGGAACGCATGATGCGCGGCGAAGCTCGCAATCGTAAAGCCTGCGAAACCGTCTCGTAAACCACCTGTCAGGATCAAACTGCGAATGAATGCCGCTGGTCCAGCCGAAGCGACGCCGAGAGCTGACGTGCGCCGGCCTTCTTCAAACATCTGGCGAGCAGCGAGAGGTGCGTAGCGCTCGCCGATCATGCGGTGATGATGCGCCGCATTGGGTGAAGTGTAATGCAACAGATCGCCTTTGAGCTTTTCGACACGCGCGCCCGGATTCATGATCACAGACTCGTGAATGTGACGCTGTTTCCACCGTCCCTTATCTTTCCGGAAGAGTCGTAGCTGCCGGTCGGGATACCAGCCACCGCCGCGGATCCATCGCCCCTGGTAGTGAGTGCGGCGTGCGATCAGGTAACCATCGGCGAGATCTGTTTGTTGACGTAGAGAGTCAATCGAGTTTCTGAGCTCGCCGGAGACGCGCTCGTCGGCGTCGAGGCTGAAGATCCATTCATGTTTGGTTTGTTCGACTGCGAACTGCTTCTGCGCGCCGAAACCGGGCCACGCGTTTGTGATCACTCGTGCGCCACTCGCTTCGGCGATTTCGCGCGTGGCGTCAGTCGAACCCGAGTCTACCACCACGATCTCATCCGCCCACGCGAGTGACTCGCAGGCGGCTTTGATATTCGATTCTTCGTTGAGAGTGATGATGGTGGCGCTAATCTTCATCCAAGATAAGCCTACCTTAGCAAAGATAAAAGGGCCACAGATTTCCGCGGAAATCCGTGGCCCTTCTGACCGCAGATATCAAGTACCTACGGCTGAATGGGGTTATCTACCACTACGTTGTTTGCCCGCAGCGTCGTCGATGTCGCACGCTGCAGGTCGGCCAGCGCCTTGTTGTAGTCAGTCTCTGCTCGCAACTCGGAAGCACGCGCATTCGCGAGTGCGTTCTCACGCTGGAACAGAAGGAACGTCGTCGAACGTCCCACCTGGTACAACCGCTGCTCACCTTCGAGCTGCATCTCCGCATTGGTTCGTGCTTCACGAGCCGAGAGCACTCGCTGCCGAGCTGACTCGACTGCCTGAGCAGAGTTGCGAACATCAACCTCGATTAGCTGCTGCTGCGATCGCGTTGAAGCTTGCAACTGCTCTTTCTGAATCCGCGCGCCCGCGAGATTAGCTTCCGCCGTCTTGTTCTTGAACGGGAACGAGATCGCCACGCCGACGGTGATGTTGCGCGTGTCGCCGCTGATCAGGTTACGCAAATCGCGTCCGTAGCCGCCGATGAGGGTGGGATTCAGGTTAGTACCCGTGACTGGCACCAACGGTATATTCGTGGTCGGGAGTCCTAACGCGATCTGAGTCTGACGAATCTGTTCAAACAAAAACGCGTTTGGATCCGTCAGAATATCGGTGCCGATGATTGGTACTTGAGTTCCCGGCGGTACAATTGGTTGGACGTTCTTACCAGCGAGACCCGTTAACGCCACGGTTCCAACCAGATCGAGCTGCGGCTTGGTCTGGTTTTTGAAGAAACTGATATCGATGTCGTTGATATCGTTCTGCAAACGCAGACGTCGCAACTCAGGACGGTTATCGCGCGCCGCCTTCAACGCATCGTCGAGGTTCACCGGGGCCGTGTCAAACTTTGGTGTGTCGGTTGGCGTGAGCTGCGCGGACCACTCCGGACTATTCGGATCCTTGAAGATCAAAACTTTTAGATTGTTCTCTGCAATCGCTACTGCCTGAATCGCCGAGTACAGCGCGGTTTCACGATTCGCGAGCTCCGTCTGCACTTCAGCTCTTTCGAGCGGAGCTTTCGCACCCGCTGCGATCTGGGCCTCGATATTCCGCAAACTCTCGCGCGAAAGATTCAGGTTCGCGAGCTGGTTCTGCTGATCGCGCAGTGCGAAAACCAGTTCCCAGTATGCCTGCTGTACACGATTGATGACGTCGATCGTTCGCTGGCGGAAGTCTGCGTCTGTTTGATCCAGACGTTTGCGCTGAATGCGAATCTGCCGGCGGTTACTGTCGATGGAACGATCGCGCAGCAGTGGCTGTGTGAACGTCAACGACAGGTTTGACGAGTAGAACGGGTTCAGCAAGCTGAAGCTGTTACTCGTGTTGGTATGAGAATTTTGAAACTGGAGGAAATAGTTTCCACCGCCGCGGCCAAACTGCTTCTGCACGGACGGGCTCCATGAATAAGTCGTCGTGCTGGTCACGGAACCACCGCCCAGCGAGCTCTGCTGTGGCGAGATGCGCTTGTCGTATTGCGGCGTGATCGCGAAGATGGGATCGAAGATACCTTCGAGCGCGCGCAACTGAGTCTCGGCGAAGCGAACGTCGTCACGTGCGACTTCAATGTCGTTGTTATTTTCGAGTGCGCGTTTGATTGCGTCGTTAATCGACAACGCCACCGACTCAGTGCCCACACCTAAACGCGAAAGACTCGGCACCGGCGGCAGTGGCTTCGCCTGAAACTGCGGAATGACGGGTTCGCGCAAAGGCTCGCTTGTTCCACTGGGTGTTCCACTCGGCTGGGTCGATCCGCCGGGCACGTTTCCTGCCGGCGGTGTCGGCCTTGCTGTTGGTGTTGCTGGAACCACAGTTCCTGGTGGCTGGGTCGGACTGGTTGGCTGAGTTCCCGGAGGCGCCGTTGGATTCTGGCTCGGCGTGGTCGTGCCGGGAATCGGATCCTGTCCTGGTGGACGTGTTGGATCGCCGGGGGCCGGCGTCGGCCGCGGCGTCTGCTGCGGTGTTTGGGCGAATGCAGCGTTTGCTCCAGCGAACACGACAGATGCCAGAACCACCGGCCTCACTAACTTAGTAGATATCAAATTAAACATCGAACGAAGAGCTCCTTAACGTGTTTCCTTCTAATCGCGTCGGTTACCGAGCGGAGAGCGGGACATTCTGGCAAACGAAGGTCCACAGTATCAAGCGGTTACTACGTTACCTCATTTAATGCAGTTTCAAAAAGTTGCGCCTAAACGCTGGCTTGACAGGCCGAAACGCGCCGCATAATCTTGCGTTTCTCTTTTAGAGACACTGCGGGGCTACTCCGGGTTACAAAGGCGCGCGACGCCCGGGCAGAATTCTGTCCCAAATTTGCAACCGGTCTTGTCCCACAATCGAGACAAAATTCAATTTAGTTGGAGGATTTTCGGCAATGGCGGTGAAGGTTGGCATCAACGGATTTGGTCGCATTGGCAGGAATATTTTTCGCACGTCACTCGGTGATCCAGACATCGATTTTGTGGCCGTCAACGATCTGACCGACACCAAAACGCTTGCGCACCTGTTGAAGTACGATTCGGTGCTCGGGAATCTCGAGCAGCAAATCAGCTCGACCGAAAACGGAATCAAGGTCGAGGGTGAGGAGTTTCGCGTGTTCTCGCAGCGCGACCCGGCGGCGATTGACTGGGAGTCGGTCGGCGCAGAGATCGTGATCGAGTCTACGGGGATCTTTACGAAGGCTGAAGATGCGAAGAAGCACCTGCGTGGCTCGGTGAAAAAGGTGATCATCTCGGCGCCCGCGAAGAATGAAGACATTACGATCGTGTTGGGTGTTAACGAAGAGAACTACGATCCGGCTGCTCATCACGTGATCTCAAATGCGTCGTGTACGACAAACTGCCTGGCGCCGGTGGCGAAAGTGGTCCATGAGAAGTTTGGGATTCGCTCGGCGCAGATGACGACGATCCACTCGTACACAAACGATCAGCAGCTTCTCGATCTGCCGCACAAGGATTTACGACGCGCGCGCGGCGGGCTTGTCGATGATTCCGACTTCGACTGGTGCCGCGAAAGCAGTCGCGCTTGTGTTGCCTGAGCTGAAAGGGAAGTTTGATGGTATCTCGGTGCGTGTGCCGACGCCGAATGTTTCGCTGGTTGACGTGGTGATGGAGCTCGAGAAGGAGACGACGGCGGAGGAAGTGAATCGCGCGTTCAAGGATGCGGCGAATGAGGAGCTGCGCGGCATTCTCGACTTCTCTGAGGAGCCGCTCGTGTCAGTTGACTACAAACGCAACCCGAATTCATCGATCGTCGATGCGGAGTATACGAAAGTGATTGGCGGGACGATGTTGAAGGTGCTTTCGTGGTACGACAACGAGTGGGGCTATTCGTGCCGCGTACGAGACTTGATCAAATACATCGCTAGCAAAGGTCTCTGATGAATTGATGGCCCGTTATTAAGGGTTTTCTCTTTTGTGTTTTTGTGCCTTTTTGTGGCTAAACTATCAATTAAAGATCTTAATCTTCGTGGCAAGCGGCTCTTTGTTCGAGTCGACTTCAACGTGCCGATCAAAGACGGCAAGGTTGACGACGACTCGCGCATCCGGGCCTCGCTGCCAACCATCCAGTACGCCATCGACCACGGCGCACGCGTGATTCTCGCGTCGCATCTCGGCCGTCCGAAGGGCCAACGCGTTGAGAAGTACAGTCTGCGTCCGGTCGCCGAGCATCTTTCACAATTACTGAATCGCTCTGTGGCGTTTGCCGAAGACTGTGTCGGCGAACCGGCTGAGTCGAAAGTGAATGCGCTTGCTGACGGCGACGTGGCCTTGCTCGAGAACCTTCGTTTTCACGCCGAAGAAGAGAAGAATGACGATGGCTTCGCGAAGCAGCTATCTTCGCTCTGTGATCTCTACGTTAACGACGCTTTCGGTACAGCACATCGTGCGCATGCATCGACTGCCGGCATCACTCAGCACGTCTCGAAAGCCGCGGCCGGGTTGTTGATGGAGAAAGAGCTCGAATACCTCGGCCGGGCGATTAACAATCCCGAGCATCCATTTGTCGCCATCCTCGGCGGCGCCAAAGTCTCCGACAAGATTCCCGTAATCAACGCGCTGATCGATCGCGGCGTCGACAAGATCCTGATCGGCGGCGCGATGGCTTACACGTTTTTGAAAGCTGAAGGGTTCACAGTCGGGAAGTCGCTGGTGGAAGACAGCATGTTGTCCACGGCGCTCGAGATCAAGAAGCGGGCGGAAGAGAAGGGAATCGTCTTCCTACTACCGACTGATCACCAGGTGGTCGACAGCTACGAACCAATCAAGGGCCAGCAGATCGTCACCAAAACGATCCCGATCGAATTCACCAACCTCGGCCTCGTCGGCATGGACATCGGCGTCGAGACGGTCGCGCATTTCTCGTCTGCATTAAACGATGCTCGCATGATCATCTGGAACGGCCCGATGGGTGTCTTCGAAGAGCCACCATTTGATCAAGGCACGATCGGCGTCGCAAAAGCCGTCGCCGAAGCCGCCTCGCGCGACGCGATCGTGATCGTCGGTGGTGGCGACTCAGTCTCCGCAGTGACACGCGCCGGCGTCGCGGACAAAATCACGCACATCTCAACCGGCGGCGGCGCGACGTTGGAATTTCTCGCCGGCGAAGAGCTTCCCGGGGTCACGGCACTCACGGATAAATAGCGACACCCACACGGTCGCTTTGCTAAACTCAACTTCTCGATCTCCGATGAAAGTCTTCCTCTCATCCACCGCCCAGGATCTCAAAACCTACCGGCAAGTTGCCGATGACACGATTCTGCGTCTAAAGCAGCAAAGCATTGTCATGGAGCGTTTTGGTCCATTGCCGAACACGCCTGTGGAAGAATGTGAACGCCTGGCGCGAGAGAGCGATGTTGTTGTGTGCATAGTCGCACATCGTTACGGCTATGTTCCAGAAAAGGGTCGCGGCAGCATCACTCGACGGGAGATCGAAGCGGCGCACAAAGCCGGCAAGGACGTCCTGGTGTGGATTGTTGATGACAATCATCCCTGGACTGACAAGAAAGAGCAGGACTCACACGCAAGCCCATCTGCTGGCGCCGCTGAAGTCGCAGAAGAAGTTGCGGGACTTCTCGATTTCAAAGCCTGGCTGCAAAAAACTTTCATAACCGAAAGATTTACGACGCCCGATGATCTCGGCAAGAAGATTGCCGTTGCGCTGGCAAACTACGTCATCGGTCACACAGCACCTCGAATCGAGCAGGACCGGATTTCAATCGCGCGGTTGCCTCCCGGTGGCTCTGATCTATTCGGGCGCGACACTGAGCTTAAGCTCCTCGACGATGCCTGGGCAGATAAAAAAATAAAGATTGTGAGTTTTGTTGCCTGGGGAGGGGTTGGTAAAACTGCCCTCGTCAATCACTGGTTAAAGCGGCGCATGGCGCGTGACAACTATCGCGGCGCCGAACGCGTCTATGCCTGGTCATTTTCCAATCAAGGCTCGGAAGAACGTACAGACTCCGCTGATCTTTTCATCGACCAGGCGTTGCGCTGGTTTGGCGACGCTGATCCAACCGCAGGCACTCCCTGGGATAAGGGTCAAAGACTGGCACGCTACATTAGCCAGTCACGAACGCTTCTGATTCTGGACGGACTTGAGCCATTACAACATCCTCCCGGACCACAGGAAGGACGGTTGAGGGATGCTGCCTTGCAAGTGCTCCTCGTCGAATTGGCCGCAGAGCAACCGGGACTATGTGTGATCTCAACACGCGCGCGTGTCAGCGATCTAATCGAGTTCGAAAACAGTACCGTGCTGCGACACGATCTTGAACAACTGTCGCCGCAAGCCGGTGCGCAGATCCTGCGCTCGCTCAAAGTCAAAGGTAGCGACGAAGAGCTGGAACAAGCTTCGAAAGAGTTGGGTGGCCACGCGCTTTCGTTGACGTTGCTGGGTAGTTACCTGGATGAAGTGTTTGACGGTGATATCCACCGCCGAAAAGAAATTGAGAACCTCTTTCACGACACGCGCTACGGTGTCGCTGCCCAAAGCATGATCGCAGCTTACGAAGGATGGCTTGGTGAGGGTATGGAGCTCGCGATATTGCGCTTGCTCGGGCTCTTTAGCGGTCCTGCCGATGCTGGAACGATCGAAGCACTACGGAAACCGCCGCCGATTAAAGGATTGACAGAACCGTTGCAGTACTTCAAAGACCGTGAGTGGAATCAGGCAGTTGCCAAGCTTCGTCGCCTCAAGCTGTTGGACCAGAATTCGTCCGACGGAACACTCGACACGCATCCGCTGGTACGAGAACACTTCAAACAGCAAGTCAAGCATACTTTGCCGGCCGTTTGGCAGGAAGCCCATGATCGCATCTTTGAGTACCTCAGGACGGCGGCAAAAGACCTTCCCGATAACATAGAAGAGATGTCAGTCCTTTATTCCGCCGTGGCACACGGCTGCGCTGCGAATCGGCATGAGGAAGTTCTGCGCGAAATCTACCTGCGACGGATTCAACGAGGCAATCAGCGTTACAACTGGCACACTCTGGGAGCATATGGCGCTAACCTGGCAATGCTTGCGTGGTTTTTTGAGCGACTCTGGGACGTGCCGTCGGACCGTTTGCCTGATAACTTCAAGACCATTGTCTTGAATGACGCCGGTGTTGATCTGAAATCTTTGGGAAGGCTGCACGAGGCGGTGGCTCCTACAAGGGCGGGATTACAAATCGCCGTCGATAATAAAAAATCGATTCATGCGGGTAAGGTTGCGACTAACCTTACAGATTTATATGTCTCGATGGGCGATTTGAAGGAGGCCCACAAGACTGCGCAAACTGGCGTCAGACTCGCGGATTTGACCGATGATTTGTTCACACGGATGATTACTCGTGTAGCGCTCGGGGATGTCTTACATCGACAAGGAGTGATTGAACAAGCCGCTGAGAAATTTGCTGACGCTGAAGGATTGCTTCAGGAAGGGAAAGGGAATTACCCAATGCTGACTCTGTGGTATGGGTTTCTGTACTGCGAGTTGCTGTTGACTCAGGGAAAAGCAGACGAAGTCAAAAATCGCGCGCAAAAGATTCTTCAGTTCTCACAGCAAGCTGAGGGACCAGGCTTCGCGGGACTTTACTATCTCGCATGGGCCAAGTCGTTGATGTTTGAATCGCAACAAGCGGAGATTGCTAAGGCCGTGGAGATTATCGATCGCGCTGTTTATCTGTTGAGACATGGGGGTCAAATTGATCGGTTGATGTATGGACTCCTCAGCCGTGCGGCCTTGTACAGGCAGAATAACGACTTTGATTCCTCCTCCCGTGACCTGTCGGAAGTTTTCCGCATTGCTAGTGCCAGTGGGATGGGTTTGCATCTCGCAGACTGCCATCTTGAGTCTGCCCGTCTTCAACTTGCTCAAGCTGAGAAAGGGAAGGCTCGGGAGCACGTAGTCACGGCCAAAGAAATGATCGAGCGCATGGGCTATCACCGTCGCAACAAAGAAGTCGCTGAGCTCGAAGCGCAGTTAGCCTGACACGGCAAGCTCTGTTAATATCCCTCGTTCGTTTTATCCTCTTTACATTGAACCATATGCGTAAACCTGTAATCGCCGGAAACTGGAAGATGTACAAGACGCTGAGCGCGGCGGTTGATACTGCCCTGGCCTTGAAGCCCCTCGTCGCAAACGCGAACCACTGCGATGTTGTTATCGCGCCTGTTTTCACGGCGATCAAGACAGTCGCTGATCGACTCGAGGGCTCAAACATTCGCGTCTCGGGTCAGGACTGCTCGACCGAAACAGAAGAGGGCGCGCATACCGGCGAGGTATTGGCGTCGATGCTGAAAGACGTGGGCGCTCGCTACGTGATTGTCGGTCATTCCGAGCGTCGCCAGTTCTATGGCGATACTGACGCAACAGTGAACCGGAAGACGCATGCCGGTCTGGCAGCGGGTCTGACCGTTATCATGTGCGTCGGCGAGACGCTCGACCAGCGCGAGCAGGGAAGCGCGGAAAGCGTTGTGTCACAGCAGTTGACGGCAGGACTCAGCGGGTTG
>DATHTI010000059.1:0-11430 GCA_035463335.1 Pyrinomonadaceae bacterium
CACGAAGCTAAACTTTGGCGAGTTCATGGCCGGCGTGACGGGCGGCGCGGGAAGTGCCGAAGGCGCCGGGGCTAGTGGGAATTTGAGTAATGAGGAAGTCGAGGGCCGGCAGCGGGTTTGGTGGTCGTTACTGCTGGTCGCGCTGCTCCTATTGCTGGCAGAATCGTTCCTCGCGCGACGAACGAAGATGGTGAAGATGATCGGGTGACTCAGTTCAGAGTTCAAGCTTTAGCTTGTGCTTGCCAAAGCAGCAGCCTAAAAGGCTGAACTCTAAACTTCGCGAAAGAGATTAATCATGAGCCCTGAAACAAATCTATTACAGGACCTTTTGCGCCGGGCACGCTCGCGTCGCCAACTGTTACTTTCGTTGCGCGGCGTTGCGATCACCGTCGGTGTTGTCGCCGTTCTACTGCTACTGACCGGCTGGGCCGCACATCGTTATCGCTACAACGGCAGCGCACTGCTGACGCTGCGTATCGGCGCGTTGCTCATGATCCTCGCCACGATCTATTTCGCGCTTATTCGTCCTCTCTTCAAACGCATCACCGACGCGCGTCTCGCACGCCTGATCGAAGAACACTCGCCGGGCACTGAAGATCGTCTCGTCACCGCAGTCGAGTACTCAAACGGAAATGGCGAATCACACATCTCACCCGCGATCGTCAATCGTCTCTACCAGGACGCAAACAGTGTTTCCGGAATGCTCGACGTCCGAAACGTGATTCGTCGTTCGCGGCTGCTGCTGTACGGCGGGGCCGCGCTCGCAAGCCTGCTGCTGTTCGCGGGCGTGTTGAAGTGGGGACCAAAAGAAATCTCGCAAGGCGTCGCACAGCTCGTTACACCGACAACGCACGCCGCTTCGACCAACGCGATGAGCATCAAGGTGCGTCCAGGCACCGCGCGCGTTCCGAAAGGCTCTGACCAGGACGTTATCGCGACACTCGTCAACTTCGATTCGCAACAAGTCAACGTCTTCATGCGTCCGCTCGGGTCCAAGGAGGACTTTCAGGCGCAGTTGATGGAGCCCGCGAAAGCAAAGACTGACTTTCGCCTCTCGATCTTCAACCTTCAGGGTTCAATGGAGTACTTCGTCGAGTCGAACAACGTCCGCTCCGAAGTGTTCAAGCTGACCGTTGTCGATCTGCCTTTTGTCAAACAACTCGATCTGTCGCTCAACTTCCCTGCCTTCACGAACCTTCCAACGAAGGCGGTTGAAGACGGCGGCGACATTGCTGCGCTCAAAGGAACGGTGGCAACCATCACGGCCAAGCTGACCGGAAAAGTGCGCGCCGCGCGGATCGTCTTTGCCGACGGCAAGAAGACTGACATGCAGCTACAGGGCTCAGACTTCGTGGGCCAATTAACCGTGAGTGGCGACACGAGCTACTACATCGAGCTCGTCAGTGTTGACGGTGAAGCTTATCGCGGCTCAAACGAGTACGACGTGTCAGTGCTCTCCGATCAGCCGCCCGTGATCTCTTTCGACAAGCCCGGACGCGATCGGAAAGCGACAAACCTCGAAGAAGTGTTCACACAAGCGCGTGCCGAAGACGACTACGGCGTGGTCTCGATGGACCTGCACTTCTCAGTCAACGGCGGCGCCGAGAAGACGGTCAACCTGCAAAATCTCACGCGCGAATCAGCGCGATCGCTGAGCGGCGCGTATACGTTCTTTCTCGAGGAATACAATCTCAAACCCGGCGACTTCATCTCCTACTTCGCGAAAGCGCGCGATGCGGGTAGTGAAGCAACCAGCGACATCTACTTCATCGAAGTGAAGCCGTTTGAGATGGAGTACAAGCAGTCGCAACAGCAGGGCGGCGGCGGTCAGGGCCAGGGCGATCAGGATCAGAACGCGTTGTCGCGACGGCAGAAAGATCTGATCGCAGCCACGCACCGGCTCATTCGCGAAGGCGAAAAGTACACCGAGCAGGAGCGCAAGGACGGTTACGAGGCTGTCGCCAGCGGGCAGGAGAAACTGCGTACTGACACGCTCGAGTTTCTCGATCGCATGGGCCGCCGGCTTGGCGATGTTGATGAAGGCCAAAAACAGGTCGCGGAAATGGCGGAGCACCTGCGGCAAGCCGCGAAGGAGATGGAAGGCGCGCCGCCGCCGCTGCGCAAGGAATCAGGGAAAGACGCATTACCACCCGAACAACGCGCACTGCAACGACTGCTCGCGGCCGACGCAATCTTCCGTGAAGTGCAGGTCGCATTCGGTAATCAGCAGAACGGCGGCGGCGGTGGCGGTCAACGCGAGCAACAGGAGCTGGCCGGTCTGTTCGAGCTCGAGCTCGACAAAATGAAGAACCAGTACGAGACGGTTCAGCGCGCGCAACAGCAGCAGGCCGAGAAGCAAAAGAGTGAGGCTGAGAGGCGTCTCGAAGAGCTCGCGCGACGACAACAAGCAGCGCTTGAAGAACAACGTAGACGCATGCAGCAGGGACCAGCGAATGGCTCGAGCGGCAATCAACGTCAACAACAGGAGATGATTGAAGAGACGCGTAAAGCGGCGCGCGAGTTGGAACGTCTCTCGCGCGAGCGTCGCGATGCGCAGATGGCCGAGTTGAGCCGGCAGCTCAACCAGACTGCCGACGAGATGCAGAAAGCGCAGGCTTCGTCGCGCGGCAATTCCAGTGAGTCGGTCGCACAGAACGAACGTGCGCTCGAACGGCTGCAACAGGCGCAACAACGTCTACAGCAGATGAGCGGCTCTAACACTCAGCGTGGTGGGCAGTCGGGATCGTCCGGACGGCAACAGCAAGTATCAGAGCTGCGTCAGCGTGCGGCACAAGCGGCTTCGCGGCAACGTGAGATCGCGAAAGACATGGAGAACCTGGCGCGTCGCGGTGGTCAAAGTGCGCAGGATGAAAACTCGAAACGAACGCGCGAGCAATTGGCCGAGCGCAAAGACACGCTGGCCGATAGTGTCAACAGTTTGCAGCAGGACCTCGAACAGTCTGCGCGCGCGATGGCCGGCGGCAGTCAGGGACAGCAGCGTACGGCGCGCCAGTTGAAAGAAGCTGCTGATTCGCTTGCGCGTGATCGCGTTGCTGATCGCATTCGCGACGGTAAGCAGGCGTTGAATAACGGGCAGCAGGGACAACAAGGTCAGCAAAGTCAGCAGGGCGGCGGCGGTCGCAATGGTGATGAGCGCGCGATCGAGCGCAGCCTGAATAATGTTTCGGAGCGTTTGCAGGCGGCGGAGCAAAGCGCACGTGGCGCGAACGGCTCGACTGCGGAAGAGAACCTCGATCGGACGCGGCAACTGGCTGACAATCTCGACTCGTTGCGTCGTCGCTTGGATGAGAGGGCGAACGGGCGCAACCGCAACAGCCAGCAACAAGGTAATCAACAAGGCCAACAGCAGGGGCAGCAACAAGGCCAGCAGCAAGGTAATCAGCAAGGGCAACAACAAGGACAACAGCAGGGTCAACAGGGCCAACAAGGTCAGGAGGGCCAATCAGGATCGCAGGGTGGACAACAAAACGGTCAGCAGCAGGGTAGCCAGCAATCCGGTGGCACGCAGAATGGTGGCAACCAGTCGGACGGCAACAGGCAGCGCATGGGACCGGACCGCAATGCGGTGATGGGTGGCGGAGACGGTTGGGGCGACGCGCGACAGCTTCCTGCTGAGATCCGGGAGCGTCTTCGTGAAGCTCAGGATCTGCGACGCGAATGGGGCACGACCGGCGCCGGACGTCTCGACGAAGTGATCGACGAGCTCAGGCGACTAGCGGATGGAGTGATGGAAGGTGATGCGGCGACTGCCGCTTTGCTGAAAGCGGACGTCGTGGAGCCGCTGCGACAGCTCGAGCTCGAGTTGAGCCGGCAACTACAACAGCAAAGCGGCCGCACGAATTTACGTTTGCGTGATGAGGGCGCCGCGCCCGAGAAGTACCGCCGTGCGGTTGAAGAGTATTACCGAAGATTATCGGGCGGAAGGCAACGGCAGTAGGATTAATGTTCAGAGTTCAAGCTTTAGCTTGCTGCTTAGCCGCCTGCGATGTTAACGACGCAAGCTAAAGCTTGAACTCTGAACTTAGCTTGAACTCTGAACTTGGCTTGAACTTTAAGTTTATGACGTCACGATTCATCAAAGCTCTTGCCATTCTCCTCGTTTTATCAGCGTTGCTGGTGCCGATCGTGGGCCAGCGTTCGTTCGACGACTTCCGCCAACGCCGTCGCCCAACATCATCTCCACAACCAGCCGGTGTATCACTCGGTGAGTTCACGTTCGTCCGCATCATCTACGATTCACCAACGCGCGGCTACGGCCGGCGCGGCTATTACGGCGGCGGCACCTGGACCACCGACTACCCCGAAGCCGACAACAACTTCATCGTCGGCCTGCGTGAGTGGGCCGGCACGAACCTCAAGATTGCCCCGCGCCCCGAAGCGCTCGAGATTCTCGACGATCGCGTCTTTGATTATCCAATCCTCTACATCGTCGAGCCCGGCTTCATGGATCTCTCAACGGAACAAGCCGCACGCTTGCGCGAGTACATCATGCGCGGCGGCTTCATCTTCCTCGACGACTTTTGGGGTGAGTACGAGTGGCAGAACGTTCAGGAACAGTTCCAGAAGATCGTTCCCGAGTATGAGATTAAGGATCTACCTCTGAACCATCCGATCTTTCATTCTTATCTCGACGTTGAAGAAGTGGTCCAGGTGCCCAACGTCTACAACGCACAACGTGGCATTACTTCCGAGAAGGGCGGTATCGTTCCCCATTACATGGGCATCGAGAACAAGAATGGACGCCTCGTCGCCTTCCTCGCGCGCAACTGCGATCTCGGCGACGCGTGGGAGTGGATCAACGATCCGTCCTATCCGGTGAAGTATGGTCTACCCGCTTACAAGGTTGGCATCAACGTAGTCATCTACGCAATGAGCCACTGATTCACACGATCAAGAGCACGGATTTGTGCCTTTGGCGGTTACTTCCGTGCTCTTTCCCGTTCGACTCTCTCACGCACGTCCCTGTCATCGTAGACGTCCATGAAGAGATACTTGCGCCATTCAGCACGTGCTTCTGCATAGTGACAGAGCACCACGCGCTCGAGCTTCACGCGCAATGCGCTCTGCGAGGTAAGCAGCGGCATACGCGCTTCCGCTGGAGTGCGATCGCCCTTGCGGTTGTTGCACGCAACACACGCAGTGACGATGTTGACCGGCGAATTGTCCCCACCACGCGAGCGCGGCATTATGTGGTCCAACGTCAGCTCGCCGGCGGCTTTCTTCTCACCGCAGTACTGGCAGCGGAACTTGTCGCGCATGTAGATCCGCAGGCGCTTCATGCCCGACGCTTCGCGCCGGCGACGAACGTTGATGTAAGAGCGACGTCGAATTACCGACGGTACCCGGAACTCAGCTCGCGCCGAGCGCAACACGCGCTCACCATCGAATTCCTCGACAGTGACTGTGTCTTTGAAAGTCATGATCACAGCCCGCGCGACACTGACAGTGCCGAGCGGTTCATAGGTTTGGTTTAGCAGCAATACTCGTCCATCGAGTGCCATACCCGGCACCTCCTTTTCATGAAATAGATCCGTCAAGGATCCGCGTTATTCCGTGTTTGGTTTTTTTCGGAGGGAAGGCGTGCGTGAAGGACTCATTAGCCCTTCACACAAACCACTTGTTTGATCTCGGCAACGACTTCAACCAGATCTTCCTGGTTCTTCATCACTGCTTCGATCGACTTGTAAGCGCCAGGAATTTCATCCAGCACGCCTACGTCTTTGCGGCATTCAAAATGTTTGAATGATCTCTTGCCACAAAAAAGTCTTTTGGTGCTTTTGTGCTCTTTTGTGGCGCAAACAGGTATTTCGAATGTCAAAAAACTGAAAAGAGCGGGCTTTGGGCCTCCGAGGGAAGCTGCCCGCTCCTAACAATTCTCGCGACTTTTTTCGTTGGAGATTTGGGAGCGGGAGTCCGCTCCCGCTGAACTAAAACCGAATATTTGATCGCCGTTTGGCGGTGGGTTGTAAATGCGTCAAGCTCATCATCATAAGATTCACCTCTCAGGGCGAAAGCGCTTTTTGTAAAGCAGCAGGCGTGGTCCTGTCAAGAACTTTTTTGTTGTCCACAGATTTCACAGATTCATTTATCTGTGTAATCTGTGGATACTAAAGCTATTTAGCGTAGTAACCGGGGCGGTGACGGATTTCGAGTTTTTCTTTTTTCAGGTCGGGATTTGTGATCTCGATCGTGATCTTACGGTACGAGCCGTCGCGTTTTTTGTTTGTTGATGAGTATGCGATCAGATACTGCGTTCGCAGCTCCTTCTCGATCTCAGCAAACGCCGCGTTTAAATCAAACTTCTTGTCCGGGAAGAACGCGCGGCCGCCGGTGCGCTGCGCAAGATCTTTTAACGCATTACGATTCAGCCCGTCACGCTTACTGCCGATCCCGATCGTGTAAATGGTCGCTTCCGCTGCCAGCGCGCGATCAATCGCATCCTTCTGACTCAGGCGACTGCTCGTGTTTATCCCGTCACTCAACAGGATGATCGCTCGTCGTCTGGTTCCTGTGGCATTCGCCAGTACGCTCGACGAAGTGAGTCCGACTGCATCCCAGATTGCTGTCGAAGCCTCGTCCGGTGGACCAGGTAAACCTGGACCAGTCGGGATCCCGGTCAAAGGTCGTCCCGAGCCAACATATGAGGGAGACGCTACTTCGATTGTTTGTAACACGCGGTACACACCCAACAGATCGCGCGTCAACGGCTGTTCGAGATATGCAAAGCCGGTGAAAGGAATCAGTGCCACCTGGTCTTTGTTCGACTGAATCACTTTCTCGACAAACGTTCGCACCGCCGCTTTCTCTGCCGGCAGTGTGGCCTCCTGCGAGAAGCTCACGTCAATCAAGAACGCGATCGCGAGCGGTCTGTCTGTTTCCTGTTGAAACGTGAAGAGCGATTGCGGCACACCGTCTTCAAGCACGCGCAGATCTTCAGCACGTAAGGTCGTAACAAAGCGATGCTCTTTGTCAGTCGCGGTGAATGGCAGGTTAGTGACGTCAGTCTCGACGCGAATCACATCGTCCTGATCGACAGTCTGAGAGAAAGAAACGCCAGCATTGAAAAGCAGCAATACAACCAGCAATAAAACTCGCATGTAAAGATTTTACTCGGGCAGTCCCATCCGCCGCACGAGCTCCCTGAATCTCGGATCGGATCTCAGCCTGTCAAATTCAAACGCAACGCTGAGCAGCGTCATCCGGAAATCACGTTCTTCATAACCCTTTTCCAGCCACATGAGCGCTTCGTCATCACGCCCCAACTTCGCGTAGATCGTGGCGATCATGAATGGCGGAAAACGACGTTGCGGCGAGTTCTCCACCAGTTGATCCAGATTGAATTGCACGTAAGCCTTCCACCCCGACTTCTTGTAAACATCATTTGTTTTCACCAACACGTCTTTAAGCACCGCACCAAGCTCGGAAGAACGCGTGTACGACTTAACCGCTTCGTCATACATGCCTTTCGCTTCGTAGGCCCGGCCGAGGAAGTAATGCGCCGTGGGGAAGTTGGGATCGAGATCGATAACCTTCTGATACTGGCGAATCGCTTCGTCGTATTTCCGCCCGTCAACCAGAATGTCCGCATAAATGCGATTCATAATTACTGAAACGGGATCGAGCTCGAGCGCACGTCGAATTTCAGCCAGCGCCTCATCGTTGCGCTTCATGGCGGCGAGGTGCTCCGCAAGCCACTGGTGCGCCGTCGCGTAATTTGGGTTGAGCTCGATCGCGCGGCGGTATTCACGCTCTGCGGTCGGAAAATCGTAGTCGTAGTAAGCCGCGATCTGACCGAGAGAGGCGTGTGCTTCCGCGAGATTGTCGTCGAGAGCAAGGGCCTTGAGTGCGGCTTCTTTTGCTTTCGGCATCAACTGTCGCGGCAGCTCGCTTGAATAGGCAGTCAGTAACGCGTAAGAGTCCGCGACGCCTGAGTAGGCCATCGCGTAATTCGGATCTTTTTCGACAGCTTGCTCGAAAAACGAGATCGCCTTTTGCAGGTCGGAAGGCGTGCGCTTGTTCCAGTAAAAACGACCCTTGAGATAGAGCTCATATGCTTCGGAGCTGGCAGTCATCTGCTTATTCATGCGCGACTGCTCGACGCCTGACAATGTCGGCCGCAGGTTGTTCGTAATTTCCCGTGCGATCTCTCGTTGCACTGAAAGCATGTCGGCAAGTCGACGCTCGTACTGCTCGCCCCAGAGCTGCTTGTTGTCGCGAATGTCAATCAACTCGGCGCTGATCTGCATCGTGTCACCACGCTGCATCACTCGTCCGGTTAACACGGCGCGCACACTCAGTTTTTGACCGACCGTGACTGGATCCAGGCCCTTGTAACGAAACACCGAGCTACGTGCGATCACTTTCAGGTTTGGTACTTGTGTGAGTTTGTTGATGATGCTTTCAGTCAGGCCATCGGTAATCCACTCGGCGCCGGGATCTTTACTTTCATTTACGAACGGGATCACGGCAATCGACTCAACTGCGACTTCTGTTCTGCGTGCGTGCAGGTAGGAGCGAATACCAAACGCGACCCCTACGATCAAAATCAACAGAGCGCCCACGATCGTGGCGGTCTTGTGACGCTTCAACCCGTTGAAGATGAACTCCGCACTCGAGGCGCGCGTCGCTGTTGAAGCAGGCGATTCGGCGGTAGCTGGTTGGGATCGCAGGCGCGTAGTTTCCGCTTTCCACATCGTCGGCGCTTCGCTGGCTGTTGACCCGGCTGACACCAACGGGCTCTCAAAAGTCTGCATGTCGCGACGCACTTCCTTCAACTCGATCGCGACGTCTTTGATGTTCTGGTAACGCTCATCCGGATCTTTCGCGAGGCAACGTCGCACGATGCGTTGCAGGTCAGCCGGTGCGGCTGGATTGAAGGCTGCTAACGGTGGGGCGGGCTCGCGGATAAGTTTGTTGAGTATTTCGATGTGGTCCTTGCCGGTGAAAGGTCTTTGTCCGGTGATTGTTTCAAACAGAATGCAGCCGAACGAGAAGATATCGGAACGATGATCGATCTCTTTTGTCTTGCCCTGCGCCTGTTCGGGCGACATGTAGCCCATCGTTCCGAGGATCAAACCGGGTGTTGAATTCTGCAAGATAGTGGGCTCTTCGCCGCTCGGCATACTGTTAGTGGTGGTTGGCGGCTCGATGAGTTTTGCGAGTCCGAAGTCGAGGACCTTCGCGTGAGCATCCGACGTGATCATGATGTTGTCGGGCTTCAGATCGCGATGGACGATGCCTGCGTCGTGTGCCTTCGCGAGTCCTTCCGCGACGTGTTGCAACGCGCGCAGGAGTTTCGACAGGTCTTCGTGCTCTCTATGGATCTTGTCGCGCAGCGTCGTGCCGTCGACGTATTCCATCGCAATAAAGTTCAGATCGCCTGAATGACCGATCTCGTAGATGTGCGCGATGTTTGGGTGGTTGAGAGATGCGGCTGACGTGGCCTCCTGTTTGAAGCGACGCATGCGATCGTGGTTTGAGGCAACTTCAGCGGGCAGGACTTTCAATGCGACCTTGCGATTCAGACTCGTGTCCTGCGCCAGATAAACCTCGCCCATCCCACCCGCGCCGATAAGCGAGCGAATCTCGTATCGCCCGAGCTGTGTCTGAGGAGCAAGGGTCATTCAAAAGTATTTAGCCACAGATTTCACGGATTCTCACAGATAAATCTTATCCGTGCTAATCCGTGTAAATCTGTGGCTTAAAGCAAATCTCGAAGATCGAGTTTACGACGCGCTCTTGGCAGCGGAGTCGGGCTGTCCGGCGCCCTGCTTGTTGGGCTGCGGGGTGATGCGCAGGTAAGGCTTCGGCGCTCTCCAGCCGCCCGGGAATTTCTCTTTCGCTGCTTCGTCCGATAACGATGGAACGATGATTACGTCGTCGCCATCTTTCCAGTTGACCGGTGTCGCCACACTGTACTTCGCCGTCAACTGCAATGAATCGATCACACGCAGGATCTCGTCGAAATTGCGTCCAGTGCTCGCCGGGTAAGTGATCATCAGCTTGATCTTCTTGTCCGGGCCGATGACGTAAACCGAACGAACCGTGAACACATCGCTGACCTCCGGATGGATCATGTCGTAGAGCTCTGCAATCTTGTGATCCGGATCTGCGATGATAGGAAAGTTGAGCTCAGAACCCTGGGTCTCTTTGATGTCTTCCGCCCAGCGTTTGTGAGAATCAGTTGGGTCGACGCTGAGTCCAATCACTTTCACGCCGCGCTTTTCGAAGTCAGGCTTGCAGCGCGCAACGTATCCTAGCTCGGTCGTGCAGACCGGCGTGAAATCCTTCGGGTGCGAGAACAGAACTGCCCAGCTATCGCCAATCCATTCATGGAAGCTAATCGGGCCTTCAGTCGTATCTGCTGTGAAATCGGGTGCTATATCGCCAAGTCGTAGGGCCATTTGTATCTCCTTCTATTTCGGAAAAACCGATTCCCGACCCACCGGCCGGGAGTAGGGATGCGGATTAAGTTGTCCAGGTGAGCCCGTTTTACAACTATTGGCCGCGTCAAGTCAAACCGTGCGGCGCGGCGTGTTATTCTGCATGGCATTTATGAAACTTGCATTAAACGGCGCCACCACGATGAGGGCTGACCTTGCTACTGACTTGCACGCAGCCAGGGCAGCAGGGTTCGATTATCTCGAGATCTGGGCAGCAAAACTTCGCGCCTTTCTAAAGGAGCAATCGACCGCAGAACTTAAGGATCTTTTCGCCGAATCGGGCCTGTCGCCCTTGAGCATCAACTCGATCGAGCACATCACTTTTCGCGATGCGACCGCGTACGAATCGATCAAACGTGAATGTGAAGAGCTGAGCAGTATTGCGGCGGGTGTCGGCTGCCCGTGCATAGTCGTCGTTCCGGGCCGGCTGCCCAGGGGCGGAGCATCGCGCGATTTGGTGATCGCCGAGTCAGTCAGGGTCTTGAATGAATTGTGTGACATCGCCGCCGCGCACAACGTCTCGCTCGCGTTTGAATTCCTCGGCCAGACTGATTGCAGCGTTCCCACACTCGATCTTGCACACGAGATCGTGCGTGAAGTGAATCGCAAAGATCTGGGCGTAGTGATTGATAGTTTTCACTTCTATGCCGGTAACTCAACCATCGACATGATCGAGAATCTCGATCCGGATCTGATCCAGATCTTCCACATCAACGACGCCGAAGATCTGCCGCGCGCAGATTTGGAAGACCGACACCGGCTGCTGCCGGGCCTCGGAATCCTGCCGTTGCAAAAGATGATCGCGGCGTTCAGAAAGATTGGTTACGACAAAGTCGCGAGTGTTGAAATCTTTCGTCCTGAATACTGGGAACGAGATCCATTCGAGCTCGCGCGTGATGCGCGTGCGGCGACCGAACGTGTGCTAGCGAAGGAGCAACTGTAGGGGTGGCCCTCCGTGGCCACCCCA
>DATHTI010000060.1:0-9035 GCA_035463335.1 Pyrinomonadaceae bacterium
CCGATGCGCCGGCTGACAAAGATAATCCGCAAGGCACGGGCGCGCAGGACGTTCGCCTGTTTCGTAACGGATCGCTCGTCAAGGTTTGGCACGGCGATGTTCTCAAAGGCCAGCCGAATGTGTCGCTGGAAGAGGAGATCACGGTTACCGCTGGTCCAAATCGTCTCGTGGCCTATGGTTTCAATCGCGACAACGTGAAGAGCAAAGACGCGCCGCTTGTGTTTACCGGCGCCGAGACGCTCAAGCGCAAGGGCACCGCCTACATCATCGCGGTCGGCGTTAACGAGTATGCGAACACGCAGTACAACTTGAAATATGCGACTGCCGATGCGCGCAGCTTTGCTGACGAGATGCGCCGGCGGCAAACACAAATTGGAGGATTTGAACGTGTTGAGATTGTTCAGTTATTAGATCAAGATGCGACGAAAGCCAACATTCTCGCCGCGATCAAGCGACTCGCGGGTGAAACTGGTCCACCATCTTTGAAAGCCGGGCCGTTCGACGCGTTGAAACGCGCGGAACCGGAAGATACAGTCGTGATCTATTTCGCAGGACACGGCACCGCGCAGGCGCAACGCTTCTACCTGATACCGCACGATCTCGGGTACACGGGCGAGCGCACGAAACTGACTGAGCAGGGTTTGAGCACGATGCTCGCGCACAGCATTTCAGATATCGAGCTTGAAGCCGCGGTTGAAGGATTGGATGCCGGGCATTTGCTGTTGATTATCGATGCCTGCAATTCCGGCCAGGCGCTCGAGGCCGAGGAGAAGCGGCGTGGTCCAATGAACTCGAAAGGGCTGGCCCAGCTCGCGTATGAAAAAGGCATGTATATTCTGACAGCGGCGCAGAGTTTTCAGGCGGCGCTCGAGGCGGCGCAGCTTGGCCATGGTTACTTGACGTACGCCCTCGTCGAAGAGGGCTTGAAGACGCCCGTCGCCGATACTCAGCCGAAAGACGGTGTCGTGATCGCGCGTGAATGGCTCAACTTCGCGACCGAGCGCGTGCCGCAGATGCAGGAAGAGAAGATGGCCCAGGGACGCGGTGTCGGCATACAGGAAGAGTTCACGTTTGTCGAAGGCGAGAAGCGCACCGTCCAACGCCCGCGAGTCTTTTATCGTAGAGAGCTGGAAGCGAACCCGTTGGTAATCAGTAAACCGTAGAAGACGAGTTCAGAGTTCAAGCTTTAGCTTGCGTGTGCCCCAACAGCAACCTAAGGGTTGAACTCTAAACGCGGATTTCAAGATGACTGTTCATCACATCGGCAAACCAGTCCCCCGTAAAGAGGGCCGCAAAAAAGTCACCGGCCAGGCGCTGTACGTCGACGATCTGTCGTTCCCTGAGATGCTTTATGGCGCGACGGTTCGCAGTCCAGTCGCGCGCGGAAAGATCACGAACATCTCCTTCGAAGGCGACATTCCCTGGGACGAGTTTGTCATCGTCACCGCTAAAGACATCCCGGGCGCAAACTACGTCGCCCTGATCCTGAACGATCAGCCATATCTCGCGGACGGCCTCGTCAATCATCCCGAAGAGCCGGTCCTGCTGCTCGCGCACGAAAATAAATACCTCGTCGAAGAAGCACGTCGTAACGTTCGCATCGAGATCGAAGAGCTGCCCGCCATCTTCTCTCTCGAAGATTCACTCGCGAAGAAAGAGATCATCTGGGGCGAAGACAACGTCTTCAAAAAGTTTCTGGTGGATAAAGGCAACGTCGACGAGGCGTGGTCCAACGCCGATCTCATCGTCGAAGGTGAATACGAAACCGGCGCGCAGGAGCAGCTCTACATCGAGAACAACGGCGCGATCGCGATCGCAAATCCGGGCGAAGGCGTGACTGTTTGGGGCTCAATGCAGTGTCCTTACTACGTTCACAAAGCGCTCGTTAAATTGTTTGGACTGCCCGACGACAAGATCCGAGTCATCCAGACTGAAACGGGTGGGGGCTTCGGTGGGAAAGAAGAATACCCGTCGCTAATCGCTGGTCATGCAGCCCTCCTCGCGTGGAAGTCAGGCAAGCCCGTGAAGATCATCTACGATCGCGCGGAAGACATGGTCGCGACAACCAAGCGCCACCCGTCGCGCACGCGCCACAAAACCGCAGTTACGAAAGACGGCAAACTACTCGCCGTCGAGATCGATTTCGTCATCGATGGCGGCGCTTACTGCACGCTCTCGCCCGTCGTCCTTTCACGCGGAACAATCCACGCCGCTGGTCCATACGTTTGTCCCAACGTTCGCATTCACAGCCGCGCTGTCGCGACCAACGTTCCGCCGCACGGCGCGTTCAGAGGCTTTGGCGCGCCGCAAAGCATCTTCGCGCTCGAGCGACACATGGATAAAGTCGCCCGCGCTGCCGGTCTGACGCCGGACGAGTTTCGACGCCGCAACTTCATTCACGAAGGCGAGACGACGGCCACCAGCCAGATAATTCGCGAGCGCGTTGACATGAACCACCTGCTCACGCGCGCGTTACAGCTCAGCGACTATCACGCGAAACGCGAGCGGTTCGCGCGCGAGAACAACGCCGGCAACGGCGGCTTCTCGAAAAAGCGCGGCATTGGCTTCGCCACGTTTATGCACGGCGCTGGTTTTACTGGATCGGGCGAAGTTTACCTGCAATCAGTTGTTTCCGCTGAAGCGACGACTGGCGGCAAAGTGCGAATACTGGCTGCCAGCACGGAAATCGGCCAGGGCACCAACACGATCTTTTCGCAGATCGCGTCGGAAGCGCTCGGCCTCGATTTCGAGTCGATCGAGATTGTTCAACCTGACACGAGTCGCGTGCCGAACAGTGGTCCAACCGTCGCGTCACGGACGTCGATGGTGGTCGGCAAGCTGGTCGAATCGGCTGTACTTGGATTGAAGCAAACCCTGGTTGGCAGTGGTCTGTTGCCGCCGGAGTATAACGAGTCAGACTTCAGGAAAGCCTGTGCTGAATACATTGCGAAGTTTGGATCGTTGAAAACATCGTCGACTTACCAGCCACCGCCAAACGTGCATTGGGACGATGAAAAGTATCAGGGTGATGCATACGGTGCTTATGCATGGGCGGTTTACGTTGCTGAAGTGTCGTTTGATGAGTTGACGTATGAAGCGCGTGTCGAGGACTTTGTGGCGATGCAGGAGATTGGACGCGTGCTGAATCCGGTTTTGGCGGCGGGACAGATCGAGGGTGGCGTCGCCCAGGCGATTGGCTTCACGTTGTTTGAAAACGTGGTGTGGAAAGATGGCCGGATGGCCAATAACCAGATGACCAACTACATTATTCCGACGCCTGCGGACATTCCGCCGATCAGGGTTTATTTCGAGGAGAACCCGTACGCCTATGGACCAGGCGGCGCGAAAGGCATTGGCGAATTGCCGATGGATGGCGCCGCGCCGGCGATACTCAATGCGATCGAGAATGCAACAGGGATGAGTTTCAACCGGATACCCTTAATGCCGGAACGGTTGATGAAGGCTTTCGTCTGAGTTAGACGACTTTTATGCAGATCACGTTCAACGTCAACAATGAATCACGCACGGTGGAAGCCTTCCCGATGGCGCGCCTCCTCGATGTACTCCGTGAACAACTACATCTTACCGGCACGAAGGAAGGTTGCGGTGAGGGCGAGTGTGGCGCGTGTACTGTCGTGCTCGACGGCCAGATAGTGAACAGTTGTCTCGTCCCGGTAGCCCAGGTCAACGGTTCCAGCATCACGACGATCGAAGGCGTAGCCCAGCAGGATCAACTACACGTGGTCCAACAGGCATTCATCGATCACGGCGGCGCGCAATGTGGCATCTGCACGCCGGGAATGGTCCTCGCTGCCGTCGATCTTCTCAATCGAAACCCGGCACCATCCGAAGCCGAAATACGCAACGGCCTGGCCGGCAATCTCTGCCGCTGCACGGGCTACATGAAAATATTCGAATCAGTCGTGCGCGCTTACCAGAAGTGAGAGCCTTCATTCCAAGCTACGAATTAACAACGCCGTCATCCCTCGCGGATGCGCTCGCGCTGCTCAAACGTGAGCCCGGCGTCTGGAAGCCGTTTGCGGGCGGCACGGATCTGATGGTCCTGCTCGAAGCCGGCAAGCTGCCACACCGCAACTACGTCAACATCTGGAACTTGAAAGAGCTGCGCGGGATCGACGTAACCGATTCGCACATCACTCTCGGCGCGCTCACAACGTACACAGACGTCCAGGCTCATGAGATTTTGCAAAGCGAGTTTCCCATGCTTTGCCAGGCTGCCCGTGAAACAGGCGGCCTCGCCATTCAGAATCGCGGCACGATTGGAGGCAACATCGTCAACGCATCGCCGGCCGCGGATTCACCTCCAGCCTTGCTCGCGTACGATGCTGAGATCGAGCTGATCTCGACTGACGGCTCACGCTGGCTGCCTTATAGCGGTTTCCACACGGACTACAAGCAGATGCTCATTGGACCAAGTGAGCTGCTGGCGCGAATCCGCATGCCGCGCAACACTCGCGGCGCCACGCACTACTATCGCAAAGTCGGCACACGCAAAGCGCAGGCGATCTCGAAAGTCTGTCTTGCGGCTGTGGGGAAATTCGAGCATGATCAGATCAGCGATATCAGAATCGCACTCGGAAGCGTGGCGCCAATCGTCGTTCGTTGCGTGCAAACTGAAGATGCGTTGCGAGGACGAAAGCCCGACGCCCAAACAATCAGTTCAGCCTGCGCCGCGTTGTCGCAGGAAATCTCTCCCATTGACGACATCCGATCCACGGCAGACTATCGTTTGCAGGTCGCCAGAAATCTACTGACTGACTTTTTAACACGGTTGCGAGCTTAGGAATCCCATGTTTCACCGGGCCTCAACATTTTGGAGTTTGCAAGCTCTTTGCACTCTGCTGCTTGTGTTGCCCATCGTTAACGGCCAAAAACCGGACGACTTCGAAGGCTTCATAGCCGGCATCAGGGCCAACGCAGTGAAAGGTGAAGTTGTTTACCAGCGAGACAACGCAAAGTTCCCTATCGAATCCGGTTTGCGACTGGAACAAGGAGATGTCATCCGCAGCAGCAAGGATTCGTATGCCGAGCTACTGCTTCAACCCGGAAATTACCTGCGTGTGTCCGGCAACACGAGATTCCAGATTTTCAGCGACCAGCACGACAAGATGCGACTCTTACTCAACGAAGGAGCTCTCATTATCGAGCTGTTGTCGCGCGAGAACTCCGCGTTTTCGTGGTACCAGATCGAGAATTCCACCGAGTTGATCCGCGTGATTACTCCCAATGCAGAAGTGTTCATAAATCGACCCGGCATATTTCGAATCAACACCACGCGCGCCGGCGGGACTGAAGTCGTCGTGCGCGAGGGCGAGGGCGTAATGAACGGGTATCGCATCAAGAAGAAACGGCGCGCGGTAGCTGCGAATGGAACCGTCAATCTCGCGGAGATCGACTCGAAGGTTGAAGACAACTTTGACGCATGGAGCCGCGAGCGCGCCGAACATCTCGTGCAGGCAAACAAGCAGTTAAAGAAAACGGCGCCGTGGTCCAAAGGAATGCAGCGCGGGGACACTACGATCGAGGTACCTGACGACGAAGAGAACGACAACACCCGCGGGCGCGTGATTTCAGCGCGGCCTGGCGCGGTAAACTTCGTCGACGATGGTGTTCAGGTTAGTCAAAAAGCAAAAGACTGGCAGTTTTTAACTGAAAAGTCGCAGCTCCAGGCTGGCGATCGCATACGCACGAATAAAAACAGTTTAGTTGAATTGATGTTATTCCCGGACACGCATCTCCGGATCGACGCATCGTCTGAAGTTCTGTTTGATGAGCTCTCGGGCGACGCGATCGCACTGAAAGTCGTGCGCGGGTCTGCGATTCTCGATGTCGCGCGGTTTGATCGTAAACAGGCGCCGCAGATCATCATCGGTGGATCGTCGCGGTCGGTTGCAATCAACGACAGTGGCAACTACCGCGTCGATGCGCGCGGCAGTGGCAACACGATCACCGTCCGCGAAGGAAAAGTTATTTTCAAGGAACGCTCTATCGGCGGCTGCCGGATAATCGACGGCGACACAATTTCTGATTGTGACAAGAAGCCGGTGGACAATTTTGATTACTGGAGCCAGCACCGAGGCGAAGGAGAGATGTACATTGGTCGGGCGACGGTGGCTTCGGTAACGCACCTGGCTCGTTTGCGTCGATCTCGCTTCAGAAGTGCCGGGTTTTGGTATCAACAACCCGGACAAATGACTTACACTTTCGTTCCGTTTACTTCGCAGTTGTTTCGTTCTCCTTATGGAGGTAACTACTCAACGGCACTCGCGCCGCGAGGTACTACAATTAACCGCGACGCCGGCGGCGGCAGGAACCCAACGCCGCGGCGCAGGCCTGAAATCCTTCGACCGCGTGGCCCCGACACCTCGCGACCCAATCCTTAACCGCAAAATGCAATCAAGTTCTTAAATCCCGTTCCCCAGGAAAACCAAAATGACACCTGACATCCCCTTTCGACGAGCCGCAGTAGAACCAATTGAATGTATTAAAGGCGGCCTGGACATCATAAGAAACCAGTACTGGTTATTTGTCGGTATGACTCTGATTGGGATCATCATCGGTTCCGCTATACCGATTGTCCTGTTGGGCCCGATGATGTGTGGCCTCCATCTCGCGTTTTTCAAGGCTCGCCGCGGTCAGCCGGTTGAATTCGGCACGCTGTTCAAGGGATTCGACTACTTCGGGCAGAGCGTGATCGCAACTCTCATTCACACGCTTCCCGTTATCCTGATCGTGATACCTGCATACATACTTTTCTACGTGTTTGTTTTTGTATCGATGGCAGCCGCGGGCGCCGGCGGTGAGCCTAATCCGGCGGCGTTTTTCGGAGTGATGGCGATGTTTGGTCTCTTCTGGCTCGTAGTGATGGTAGTAATCATCATCATTTCCGTCGCCTTTACATTTGTCTATCCGCTGATCGTCGATCGAAAGCTTCAAGCTATCGATGCGGTGAAGCTGAGCTTTAGGGCCGCCATGGCAAACTTCTGGCGGCTACTGGGAATGATGTTGCTTACGGGGCTAATGAATATATTGGGCGTTTTGGCCTGCTATGTGGGCGCGTTTTTCGTCATGCCGATCGGTTACGCCGCCATCGCGAAGGCTTACGAGCAGGTGTTTGGACTCAATGAAGAGACTGAGTTTTCGAATCTGCCGCCGCCGCCGCCAGTATTTACATGATGGCTCCGGATCTAATCATTCGTGGGCAGCGAGTGGTGCTGCCGGAAACAATTGCTCCTCGTTCGGTACACATCCGCGAGGAGCGAATTGTTTTTGTGGGCGACTACGACGAGGTTGTTGCGGGCTGCGAGGTTGTTGATGCCGGTGATTCTGTGATCATGCCCGGGCTCGTCGATACGCATGTTCATATCAATGCGCCGGGACGTACCGAATGGGAAGGGTTTCGCACGGCGACGCTTGCGGCGGCGGCGGGCGGTGTCACGACTGTTGTCGATATGCCACTAAATTCAGTTCCTCCGACGACAACACTCGCCGGCTTCAAGACTAAATTGGAAACTGCTCGCGACGAGTGTTTTGTCGATGTGGGTTTTTGGGGTGGTGTGGTGCCGGGAAACACTGCGGAGCTCGCGCCGATGTTTGCCGCCGGTGTGGTCGGGTTTAAGTGTTTCCTGGTGCCGTCGGGTGTCGATGAGTTTGAGCATGTGACCGAGGAGGATTTGGGTGAGGCGATGCCGGAGCTGACGCGGCTTGGGGCTTTGTTGATCGTGCATGCGGAGTTGCCGGGGGCCATAACGGAGGGTGCTGGTAGTGCTGATTATCAGAGTTTTCTCGCTTCGCGGCCGCGTGTTGCTGAGAATGAAGCGGTTGAGTTGATGGTTCGTTTGAGTCGTGAGTTCGACACGAGAGTGCACATTGTTCATCTTTCGTCGGCGGATGCGATACCGGTGTTGCGCGAGGCGCAGGCAGCGGGTGTGAAGATCACGGCGGAGACGTGTCCACACTATTTGCATTTCGCCGCGGAGGAGGTGCCGGCTGGGGCCACGGAGTTTAAGTGTTGTCCGCCGATTCGGGAGCGCGACAACCGCGAGGAGCTTTGGGAAGGTTTGAAGGATGGGACGATCGGGTTGATCGTGTCGGATCACTCGCCGTGTCCGGGAGAGATGAAGCTGCGTGAGAGTGGTGACTTCATGAAGGCGTGGGGCGGGATTGCGTCGCTACAGCTCCGATTGCCGGTCGTGTGGACGGAAGCGCGTCGTCGTGGTTTCTCGTTGCTTGATGTGACGCGATGGCTTTGTGCGAATCCGGCGCGGCAGGTTTCTCTTTCGCCACAAAAGGGCTCAATCGCCGCCGGCCGGGACGCCGATCTCATCATCTGGAACCCGGACCAACCCCTCACAGTCTCCCCTTCATCCTTACAGCACCGCCACAAACTCACCCCCTACACTGGTGAGATCTTGAATGGCGTCGTCCAACAAACATTCCTCCGCGGCCGAAAGATCTACGATGGCGATCAATTCCTCAATGCACCTTTGGGCCACATGCTGTTAAGATAGTCCGCAAAAAGGCACAAAAAGCACAAAACAAAACCGAAAGGAACCTCACATGAATACCAATCCTCACGCGATAGATATCTTTGCGCTGTGTGATGTAATCAGGGAAACGAGCTTTGACATTCACCGCTATTTGCGCAACGGTCATCGCGAACAGATTTACGAAAACGCACTTGTGCACCGGTTGCAAAAACAAGGTATAAGCGTTGTGCAACAACCGGAAATCCGAGTTTTCGATGAAGATGGTACGGTACTCGGTTATCTGAAGGCCGATTTGATTGTCGAGAATCAGTTGATATGCGAGATCAAGGGTGCTCAGTCGATTGTAGATGAACACATCGCGCAGTTGTTAGGTTATCTCCGCGCATCGAGAATGGAGCACGGGATGTTGATCAATTTCGGACGCTCACGACTTGAGGTTAAGAAATTGATTTTGAGTTTAACGTAGTCTTTTTTGTGCTTTTTGTGCTTTTTGTGCCTTTTTGTGGCTAAAAATGGATTTTACTG
>DATHTI010000061.1:0-8134 GCA_035463335.1 Pyrinomonadaceae bacterium
GCACACCAATTATTACGTCGGTGGCAACACCAAGTTCTACGGCGCGGCATTGTTTCGTCTGCGTAAAGAAGACTTCGGTGAGATTCGTCATCATGGTGGTCTCTCGCCAGCATGGCCCATCAGCTACGAGGAACTGGAACCGTATTACACTGAGGCCGAACATCTCTATCAGGTACACGGCAATCGCGGCGAGGATCCCACTGAGCCCTGGGCCAGCGCGCCTTACAAGTATCCGGCAGTCAGTCACGAGCAACGCATTCAACATCTGCACGACGATCTCGAGCGCGCGGGTCTGAAGCCTTTTCATGTGCCGCTGGGAATCAGGATCGATGAAAAGAACGCGCGGAAAAGTCCTTGTATCAGGTGCAATACGTGCGATGGTCATCCCTGTTTGATCGGCGCGAAGTCAGATGCACAGACGATCTGTGTTGACCCGGCTCTCGATCATGAAAACGTCTCGCTGATCACGAACGCAAGAGTCCTGCGTCTCGAAACCAACGGAAACGCTCGCGCAGTCAGCAAAGTGATCGTCGATCGCAACGGCGTTCGCGAAGAGTATTCAGGTGGCATCGTCGTCGTCTCGTGTGGCGCGGTCAACTCCGCTGCGTTGTTGTTACGCTCGGCCAACGATAGTCATCCGAATGGCCTCGCCAACGGATCGGACGTCGTTGGTCGTCACTACATGGGCCACATCAATTCAGTACTGATGGCCCTTTCGAAATGTCCGAATCCAACGATCTTTCAGAAGACACTCGCAATCAACGATTTCTATTTCGGCTCGCGAGATTGGGACTATCCGATGGGCCACATCTCCTTCGTCGGCAAGCTCGACGCTGACACGTTGAAGGCAGGCGCGCCGGCTATCGCCCCCGGCTGGACATTGGATCTGATGGCAAAACACTCGCTCGACTTCTGGCTGACTTCCGAAGACCTACCCGATCCTGAGAATCGTGTGTCGATTGATCGAGACGGCCAGATCCGCGTCAGCTACAAACTCAACAACGTTGAGGGTCACGATCGGCTGAAGACACAGTTGCAGAAAGCTTTGAAACAAACGAATTGCGACGTTCACGGTCATGAGTGTCACCAGGGCCTGTTTGCGCGAAATCTTTATCTCGGCCAGCGTCTGCCACTCGCGGCGGTGGCCCACCAGAACGGCACTGTGCGTTTCGGAAATGATCCCAAAACGTCAGCGCTCGACCGCAATTGCAAAGCCCACGAGCTCGACAACCTTTACGTGGTTGATGCGAGCTTCTTTCCATCGAGCGGCGCTGTGAATCCCGCGCTCACGATCATGGCTAACGCATTGCGCGTTGGCGATCACTTGCTGGAGCGAATGAAATGAGACGGACCAAAGTACTCGCTTTACTGCTTGTGCTGGGCGTATTAGCCCAGTTCCTGCCGACGGACGCGCGCGCCGTCAACAGCACGCGCGTCCCCCTCCTCGCAGACGAGGCCGCAATCGTTCCACTCGTCGAGCAAGTCGGAGCGATCGGCATGACGGTGTCGGATATGGACGCATCCGTTGATTTCTATTCGCGAATCCTGTCGTTTGAGAAAGTTTCCGATGTGGAAGTGACGGGCGAAGACTACGAACGGCTCCAGGGTGTTTTTGGTTTGCGGATGCGCGTAGTACGCATGCGGCTCGGTGATGAGCTCATCGAGTTGACGGAGTATCTCACGCCCAAAGGGCGGCCGGTCCCAGTCGATTCACGCAGCAACGATCGGTGGTTCCAGCACATTGCGATCATTACCAGCGACATGGAGAAGGCTTATGCACTGTTGCGTCAAAACAAAGTGGAGCATGCTTCGACTGGTCCACAACGTTTGCCCGACTGGAACAGGAACGCGGGCGGCATCAAGGCTTTTTACTTTCGCGATCCGGACAGGCACTGGCTCGAGGTTCTTCAATTCCCGCCCGACAAAGGTGATCAGAAGTGGCAACGCAAAGACAAACTGTTTCTGGGAATCGATCACACAGCGATTGTTGTAAGTGACACTGAAGCGAGTTTGAAGTTTTATCGTGACGCACTTGGTCTGAGCATCGCAGGTACGAGCGAGAACTACGGCACGGAGCAGGAACATCTCAACAACGTCTTCGGCGCAAGGTTACGCATTACGAGTCTTCGAGCCGGCAGCGGGGGGCCAGGCATCGAATTTCTCGAGTATCTTGCGCCGCGTGATGGGCGGCCGGCTCCTGCTGATGCACGCGCGTCGGATCTGTTTCACTGGCAGACGACGCTGATCGTTAACAGGGCAGATAGTTTTGCGAAGCGATTGCTTACGGAAAACTCTCGCTTTGTTTCACCGGGAGTTGTAGTGTTACGCGAGAAAAGTCTGGGTTTCAGTAAAGGTCTTTTAGCGCGAGATCCGGATGGCCACGTGATGGCACTGGTCGAAAAATAGCCGCAAAAAAGCACAAAAGGCAAAAAACAAACAATGAATAGACCACTTTTTATTCCAGTGATTCTCGGCACTGTGCGGAAGGGGCGCGCCAGTGAAGCCGTTGCAAAGTTTGTCTTCGAGCAGGTGAAAAAACGTGAGGGCGTCGAGACGGAGCTGATCGATGTTCTTGAGCTCAATCTTCCCACAGACGACGCGGGTGAACAGATCAAGGATCCGAAATTCTCGGCTACGTGCGAGCGCGCAGATGGATTCGTGATCGTCACGCCCGAATACAACCACGGTTATCCCGGCATGCTCAAACACGCACTCGATTCCAATCTCAAGGAATACATTCACACAGCGGTTGGCATCTGCGGCGTTTCAGCCGGAGGTTTCGGCGGCACTCGCGTGATCGAAAGCATGTTGCCTGTGATGCGTGAGCTCGGGCTCGTCACGATTTTCTGGGATGGAAACTTCTCAGGCGCGCAGCAACTCTTCGACGAAGCCGGAAATATGAAAGACCGCGCGGCCCACGAAAAGCGCATGGATAAGTTTCTCGGCGAATTGGTCTGGATGAGCAAAGTCTTACGCTACGGCCGCGAGAACGTCTCGCTCTAGGGGCCTTCCGTGACGCTCCTCGAGAAAAACAATTCCGGTGTAAGGGTTGTCGATGTCACGCGACTATATGGCAGCGATAAGGAAAACGTCGATTTACTGCGACGTGCGATCGCTACCGAGGCGCTGCCCGATAGCTGGCGAGAATATTTCCTGAAACAGACGCGGCAAGTTTGATCACAGTCATGTCAACCAAACGCAAATTAACAGCGGAGGAGGAGCGATTAGAAGAAGCTCGCCAACGCACAAAACACTGGAAGCGCTGGGGCCCGTATCTCAGCGAGCGTGCGTGGGGAACGGTACGTGAAGACTACAGCCCATCCGGCGCGGCTTGGGACTATTTCCCGCACGATCACGCGCGGTCACGTGCTTATCGTTGGAACGAAGATGGAATTGCGGGAATCTCCGATCGTCATCAAAAGATCTGTTTCGCGGTGGCGTTCTGGAACGGTCGCGATCCGATTTTGAAAGAACGCCTCTTTGGCTTGACCGGCAATGAAGGTAATCACGGCGAAGACGTCAAGGAATACTATTTCTACCTCGATTCAACTCCGACTCACTCGTACATGAAGTATTTGTACAAGTACCCGCAAGGTGAGTTTCCTTATGGTCAGCTAGTTGAAGAAAACCGGCGACGCGGAAAACTCGCGTCCGAGTTTGAGCTGATCGACACGGGGGTTTTTGAGGGCGATCGATATTTCGATGTCGTTGTTGAATATGCAAAAGCGGGTGTCGAAGACATTCTCGTTAAGATTACGGCCACTAATCGCGGCGCTGAAGCAGCATCGCTGAATTTGTTGCCTACGATCTGGTTTCGAAACACGTGGTCGTGGAACCAGAACGGCACCGCGAAACCATCCTTACGCCAAACGAGCGACGGGGTTATCGAGCTCAATCAAAACGAGATTGCCAATCGCTGGTTGTATTGCGACGGCACGCCTGAGCTGCTGTTTACTGAGAACGATACAAACACGCAGCGGCTTTTTAACTTCAGCAACGGTTCGCATTTCTTCAAAGACGGTATCAACGAATACGTCGTTCATGGCAATCAGCAAGCCATCAATCCTGAGCGCACAGGCACGAAAGCGGCAGCGAATTACAAACTGACGATCGCGCCCGGCGAGTCGGCAACAATCCGTTTGCGATTGACTGATAGTGCTTATGAAAATGCTTTCATGGATTTTGAGAAGATCTTCGCCGATCGTATTCACGAAGCTGACGACTTCTATGAAACCGTCATCCCGAAACATCTTTCAGACGATGCACGATTAGTAATGCGCCAGGCATTCGCCGGCATGCTGTGGTCCAAACAGTACTACCACTACGTGATCGAGCAGTGGCTCGATGGTGATCCGGCGACGCCCAAACCACCGAAAGAACGTGTGCAGGGCCGGAACCACGAGTGGAAACACCTGTACAACGCCGACGTCATCTCGATGCCCGACAAGTGGGAATATCCGTGGTACGCGGCGTGGGATCTTGCATTTCACTGCGTGCCCCTCGCGCTCGTTGATTCGGAGTTCGCAAAGTCGCAGCTCGTGTTGATGCTGCGCGAATGGTACATGCATCCGAATGGTCAGCTTCCCGCGTACGAGTGGGCGTTTGGCGATGTGAATCCGCCGGTCCACGCCTGGGCTGCGTGGCGCGTTTACAAAATCGAGAAGAAACGGCGCGGAGTAGGCGATACGATTTTTCTCAAGCGCGTGTTTCAGAAGCTGCTGCTGAATTTCACGTGGTGGGTCAATCGTAAAGACGCCGAAGGCATGAACATTTTCCAGGGCGGCTTTCTCGGTCTCGATAACATCGGCGTTTTCGATCGCAGCGCACCGCTTCCGACCGGCGGCCACATCGCCCAATCTGACTGTACCAGTTGGATGGCAATGTATGCGCTGAATCTCCTCGCGATTGCGTTGGAGTTGGCGAAAGACGATCCGTCTTACGAGGACGTTGCCACCAAGTTCTGGGAACACTTTATCTACATCGCGCATGCGATGAATAACCGCGGCGACGATGAGATCAGGTTGTGGGACGAGGAGGACGGGTTCTTTTACGACGTGCTCCACTTGCCGCAGGGCAAACCGTTTCCGATGAAAGTGCGATCGATGGTTGGTCTGATTCCGTTGTTTGCCGTCGAGACGTTAGAGCCTGAGCTGCTCGATCGTCTGCCGGATTTCAAGCGACGCATGGAATGGTTTATCGAAAACCGGCCTGACCTGACTGCGAATGTCGCGTGCATGCGTACGCCGGGAAATGAGGAGCGACGGTTGTTGTCGATCGTCGATAACGACAAGTTACGCAGTGTGCTCCGATTCATGCTCGATGAGAATGAGTTTCTTTCCCCTTATGGCATACGCGCGATCTCGCGTTTCCACAAAGACCATCCTTATGTGATGCAGGTAAATGGCACCGAGCATCGCGTGGATTACGAGCCGGCGGAATCGACTACCGGGTTGTTTGGTGGTAATTCAAACTGGCGTGGTCCAATCTGGTTTCCGCTGAATTACCTGCTGGTTGAATCGCTGCAAAAATTTCACCATTACCTTGGCGATGACTTCAAAGTCGAGTGTCCGGTTGGCTCGGGGCAGATCCTGACGCTCTGGGAAGTTGCGGGTGAGATCTCAAAACGACTGTCACACATCTTCTTAAAAGACGCTGACCAGCGACGACCGGTTTTTGGTGTTACGGAAAAATTCCAAACCGATCCTAACTGGCGCGACTTAGTTCCCTTCCACGAATATTTCCACGGCGACAACGGCTCCGGCATCGGTGCCAGCCACCAAACCGGATGGACCGGCCTGGTCGCGAAACTCCTCCAACAAAGCGGGCCGCAAAAAAGCACAAAATAACAAAAGGCACAAAAAAGAATCAGACGTCTTCTGTTTGATTCAGACGTATTGTTTGACCGACGTACTCTCATTTTGTGCTTTTTGTTCTTTTGTGCTTTTTTGTGGCCCTTTTGTGCCTTTTTGTGATCTGCTTTTGTAAGGTTTGTTTTTGTGGCGCGACTAAGGGGCATGAAAAACGAATGGGCCATCATATTAGCAGGAGGCGATGGGACGCGGTTGCAATCGATGACGCGTGCCATCACTGGCGACAACCGACCCAAACAATTCGTGCCCGTCATCGGCGGCAGCACGCTTCTCGACCAGACAAGACGACGTGTCGCGTTATCGATCGATCCTGGTCGCACGTCGATCGTCGTCACACAAAAGCACCGGCAGTTTTATGAGCCAATCGCGAGCGAGATCTCGCCCACGCTCTTACTCGAACAACCAGTGAACAGGGGAACAGCGCCCGCCATTCTTTATGCCCTGCTGCGCGTCGCGGCGAAGTCGCCGCATGCGATCGTTGCGCTGTTCCCTTCGGACCACTTCTTTGCCGATGACAAAAAGTTTATGTCGCACATCGATGTGGCGATCGATGCCGTAAAGGTCCAGCCTGAAACCGTGATGCTGCTCGGCATCACGCCGGCGGCTCCGGAAACAGAATACGGATGGATCGAGCCGCAGCCTTCGATTCTCGCGACCGTAGAAAAATCATTCACACGCGTCAGAAAGTTTTGGGAGAAGCCGAATTCGAGTTTGGCGACTTATCTTATGAAGCGCGGCTGCTTGTGGAATAGTTTCGTAATGGTTGGACGCGTAGACGCATTACTGAAAATGACGCGCGCTGCGCTGCCGCAAATGTACGCGGCGTTCGCCGCAATCGCGCCGGGGTTCGAAACTGCGGCGGAGGGCGAAGCTCTCGCGGAGCTCTATTCGCAAATCGCAGATTCGAATTTTTCACACGACGTGCTCGCAGTGCGACCGGAGGATTTAATGGTGATGAGGGTTGCAGATGTTGGCTGGAGTGATCTCGGTGAGCCTAAGCGCGTGTTATCCACTCTCGCCCGTATGGGAGTAGAGTCGGAGCTCGCAACAACTGTAGGGGCGGCCCTCCGTGGCCGCCCCTCGCTGGCAATCACATCTATCAGTTGAAGGAACAATCATGAAAGCAATCGCGGTCAAACCGGGAATACCAAACACAGTTCATCTGACGGAGCTGCCGGCGCCGGAAGTCAGCGACATATCGAACGGCCGTGGAGTCCTCGTGCGCGTGCTGCGCGTCGGCGTCGATGGCACGGACAAAGAAATCACTGCTGCGGAGTATGGCCAGGCGCCCCCGGGTTACGATTTCCTGATCATTGGTCATGAGAGTATCGGGCAGGTTGAAGCAGTTGGACCAAACGTGACTGAAGTCAAACCAGGCGATTATGTCGTAGCAACTGTGCGCCGGCCCGGGTCGAGTATCTACGATCTGATCGGCACCAACGATATGACAACTGACGACACGTACTTCGAGCGCGGGATCAATCTCCGTCACGGGTATATGAGTGAGTACTACGTGGATGATGCTGAATTCATCGTGAAGATCCCGCAGGGCTTGAAGGAAGTCGGCGTGCTGCTCGAGCCGGCCACCGTTGTCGAGAAAGGGATTGCGCAGGCGTATGAGATTCAACGGCGGCTGAAGGTTTGGAAGCCGAAGCGTGCGGCGGTGATGGGTGCGGGAACGATTGGTTTGCTTGCGACGTTAGTGCTGCGACTTAAGGGATTGCAGGTGACAACGTTTGGTAAGACGCCGAAGCCTTACCTGAATTCGGATTTGATCGAGGCGATTGGCGCGACGTACCACTCTACTGAGGACGTTTCGATCCTTGAAGGTGCAAAGAGGTATGGACCATTCGACATCATTTTCGAAGCGACGGGTTTCTCGCCAGTGGTTTTCGACAGCATGCAGGCGCTCGGGAAGAATGGCGTGCTGGTGCTGTCGAGTGTGACGGGTGGCGATCGTAAGGTCGAGGTGCCGGCTGACAAGATCAATCTTGAGTTTGTGCTGGGTAACAAAGTGATGGTGGGAACGGTGAATGCAAATCGCGAGTACTTCGAGATGGGCGTGAAGGATCTGGCCCAGGCCGAGGCCGAATATCCCGGCTGGCTCTCGCGCCTGCTAACGCATCCCGTGCGCGGGTTGGAGAATTACGAGGAGCTGTTCGCTAAGCTCACGAATCCCGACGGCGCCATCAAGGTCTTCTGCGAAGTCGCAGAGCTGTAATCGGTGTCGGGCCACGTACAAACAACTGTAGGGGCGGCCCGCC
>DATHTI010000062.1:0-8878 GCA_035463335.1 Pyrinomonadaceae bacterium
CCCGTTACGGTCTTTCCTTTTAACGCTACGATCGGATCAGTCGAGGCGAGCAGTTACTTTTTCAGCTCATCCACCGACAGCCGCGGATGCTCGGCGAGGATGAGCGCGGCCACACCCGAAACGACAGGCGTCGCCATCGACGTACCCGACTTCTCCTCGTAAGCATTCCCAAGCCACGTGCTCAGAATCTCGACACCCGGCGCCGCTATCGCCACACTCTTCACACCATAATTCGAAAACTTCGCGAGCTCGTCATGACGATCGAGCGCCGCAACGCTAACAACGTTCGGCACGTTGTAGCTCGACGGAAAATGCGGATTCCGATCGTTATTAACTGTCGAATTTCCCGCCGCGGCGACAAACAGAATATCGTTTTCGTAAGCCTTGCGAATGACGTCTTCGAGCGCGCGAGAGCGTTGCGTCGAACCCCAGCTCGCGCTGATGACGCGAACGTTCACGCCCGCCTTCTTGCGATCGATGACGTAATTGATCGCTTCGATCGCATCCTTCGTCGTTCCAAATCCGCCGGCGTTCATAAACTTCAGCGGCATGATCTTAACTTTCCAGTTCACACCCGTGATGCCGATGTCGTTCTCACCTTCAGCGCCGATGATGCCGGCGCAGTGTGTCCCGTGGCCGTTCTGATCCATCGGATCGGAAGTACCGTCGATCGCGTTGAAGCCGTACTCGTCGTCGATTACTCCGAGCTCATTGTCATGGTAAGGCGCGAGGCTCGCCGGACGCATCCACATGTTCTGAATAAGATCTTCATGCGTGTAATCAACGCCACTGTCGAGCACTGCAACCACAACTTTTTCGGTGCCGGTCGTGGTGGCCCATGCGAGTGTGGCACTGATGTCAGCGCCCTGCTTGCCGCCGCGCTGACCTGAATTTGCCAGCGCCCACTGATCCGTGAACTGCGGATCGTGCGGGAGGATCGGCACGAGTGGTCCAGCCTCGTCAAGCTCGATCTCATAGTTCTGTTCGGCGTACTCGACTTCCGGAAGCTGTTGATATTCTCTAACCGTCGCGGCAGCTTCAGCATTGTCGAGATCGTCAATCGCATTCAAGTTGCTTACATTCTCGATGCGATCTTCGACAAGATCGTTACGTTGCTCAGTCAGTTGCGCGATAGTTGCCGCGCTGACGCCGCTCTTGAATTTGACCAGCACTTCGGGACGGCCGAAGCTGCGCCTCTCGGTCAGCGCGATCTCTTCAGGCGTGGTTGCTCTTTTCTTCTCAGTGGCGGGCACGGGCCCGAGATGCGATTTCCACTGTTTCCGCCAGCGGCTCAGTTGACCAGCGAAAGCGGCCACGAGAATGAGGACAAATGCGAGCGCGAGGTGGATGAAGATATTGTTGCGGTTCATGGTGGTACCTCTAAAGCTTTGATCGGACGATTAAACTCTGTGATTCTTGCCCTTGAACTTGTAAGCCCTGACCTGATTTTTATCAGCGCGGTATTCGTAACTTTGTCCCTGCGCCTCGAGCTGGATGCGCCAGCCGCTTGTGATCATCTGGCCGCTCATCTCGCCGTCTTCCGCGGCGCCGAGTGCCATATCGGGGAAGTCGGAATCGTCGACTGACTTTTGCTTGATGTCGGCGGCGTTGATGTTCAGGCGCCTGGCCAGATCATTTCGGGCGTTTTCGACTGCGGAATCTTTATCGATAGCCATACGAGATTCTAACGTCCCCCCTGAAATCTTTGTTCCGGCGATTAGTGTCTACCATTTTGAGCCTGAGACTCGTTACGGTCAAATGAAAATCCGCCTTCGTCCTCGAAATCCGCGGCTAAATTTTTATTTCAGATCTCCAAAACGATGTTGCATCAGCACCGTAACCGCAATCGCAGCCGTCTCCGCTCGCAGGATCCTTCCACCAAGCGTCACGATATGAAAATCTCGTGCCCGGGCCGCTTCGATCTCTTCGTCAGCCCAGCCACCTTCGGAACCGACGAGGACCGTTATCGAACTTGCAGCGGTTAAACTCTCCAAAGTTTCGCCACCGCGCTCTGAAAACATCACGCCGTCGCCTGCAACATCCAGCGCTGCTTCAAACGCGATCGGCAAGGTAATCTCCGGTACAAACGCCCTGCCAGACTGTTTTGCTGCTTCGAGTGCGATCCGCTGCCAGCGCGCAGCTCGCTTTGTCGCGTCGCTTTGATCGCGTAAATGGATGTCAGCATAGCGCGTGATGAGTGGCGTCACTTTCGTGACACCGAGCTCCGTAGCCTTCTGCACTACGAGATCAAACTTCTCGCCTTTCAACAAAGCGACGCATAGATTTAGTTGCAACTGTGATTCAGGCTTTGCGGGCTCGGCCTCGGCTTCGATGTGCAGCTCGGCTGAATCGCGTCTGGTATTTGACACTGTACATCGAAACTCGTGCCCGAGGCCGTCGAAAACGTAGACCTCGTCGCCGGTTTTCAGTCGTAGCACGTCGCGTAAATGTCGTGCTTCGTCAGCGGCGAGCGTGACGGTTTGGTGGGTAAAGGCGCTTGGCGGGGCATGAAATCTTCGGCGAGTCATTTGTTGGAAGGTCTAGCTCACACAAAAGGCGCAAAGAAAGACACGAAAGGCATAAGGAAGAATTTAGACAATCAGTGCGACCCATTCGCCATCCTGCGTGGTTTCGAATTCATCGATTCCGGATTCGTGAAGCGCAGTTTGGACCATCTCGAGCTGCGTTTCGAGAATGCCGGAAAGAATCAACTTCCCGCACGTCACGCCCACTAGCGCGGGCATCATGGATGTGATGACGTCGGCCGTCAGATTCGCACAAACTAGATCCGCGGATGCGGTGGTGTCGTCAACAGAGCCGGCCCGGAAATCGATCTGATCCGCGACGCCGTTTGCCTCTGCATTCTCGCGCGCGATCGCGATGGCAGTTTCATCAGTATCGCAGGCTTCGATATGCGCTTCTGGAAAAAGTTTAGCGGCCGCAATCGCGAGAATTCCCGTGCCGGTACCGACATCGAGAAAGCTGCCGCCCGCGTAATGTTTCTGAATCGCGTCGAGACAGAGACGCGTGGTTTCGTGAGTGCCGGTGCCAAACGCCATGCCGGGCTCGATGCGAATCACTAGCCGATCGTGCGCCTCGCCTAGATTGGACCACGGCGGCGCGATGATGAAGCGTCCAATCTCGACTGGCTGCCAGCTCTGTTTCCACTCTGCCAGCCAATCACGATCCACGACTTCGCGCAGGCTCATGTCGCGCACTGACGACGACGGCAGATCGTAAATGCGTAACGCCTCAAACAACTCGTTGCGAACACGCTCGCGGCTCGGCGTTTCAGCGAAATAAGCGGTCACACCGCGATCCGTAGTCTCCGTCCCGAGCGCACCGGCTTCCATCAATGCATACTCAACTGCTTCGTGTGCCGCACCGTCGATGTCAACATCGAGCGCGAACCATTCATTCGGCTTTTTTTGTGCGCTAGTCAATTGCCGCCTAATTGCCGCTTAAGCCGTACTCGTCCAACAGTTGTTCCTTGTTGCGCCAGTCTTCTTCGACTTTCACAAACAGCTCGAGATGCACGCGGTGGCCCAGCAGCGCCTCGATATCTTTGCGCGCGCGGATGCCAATGTCTTTCAAACGGCTGGCGCCTTTGCCGATAACAATCTTTTTCTGCGACGACCTCTCGACGACGATGACGCAGTAAATGCGCGCGAAGTCTTCACGAACTTCTTCAAATTTTTCAGTGACGACGGCCGTGACGTAAGGAATCTCGTCGCCCGTCGCATGCAGAACTTTCTCGCGCACGATCTCGGAAACGAGCACGCGCAGCGATTGGTCCGTCAATTCGTCTTCCGAAAAGATGGGCTCGCCTTCGGGCAAATGTCGCAACGCGCTCTCGATTAAAACGTCTGTCATCTCGTCTTTCAGTGCTGAAATCGGAATGATCTCGCGCCACTCATGCTCGGTACGATACCAGTCCATCAGCGGCAGCAACGCAGACTTGTCTTCAAGCTTATCGATCTTGTTCAGCAACAGGAGGGCAGGCTTTTCAGATCGTTTGACGAGATCGAGAACGAAGCGATCGCCGTTGCCGGTCGAAACGGACACATCGCGAATGAGGCACACGAGATCGACGCCGAGCAGCGCTTCCTGCACAGACGCCATCATGCGTCGATTGAGCTCGTAGCCGGGTTGATGCACGCCAGGCGTATCGACGAGAACGATCTGCCCTTCAGGCTTTGTAATTACTCCCTGAATTCGAAACCTAGTCGTCTGCGGCTTATCAGACACCGCCGCGATCTTCTGCCCCACGAGTCGATTAAGCAGCGTCGACTTCCCGGCATTCGGGCGCCCGATCAAGGCTACATATCCGCTATTCATCCGTGTAATCTGTGGTTAGCTTTTCTCTGCAAATATTTGCACGAGATGGACCAGCGTCTCCGTTGACTTCTCCAACCCGCGGCGCGAGTTATACTCCAGCTTCCCATGAAAATTCCCGCCGCCCGTGAAAAGGTTCGGCGTCGGCAGTCCCCGAAACGTCAACCGCGCTCCATCCGTCCCGCCACGAATCGGTTTCATAAACGGCTTCAGTCCCGCCCGGCGCGCCGCCTCCATCGCATTGTTCGTCAGCTCCGGATAATTCTTCAGCACTTCCTTCATGTTCTTGTAATTCTCTTTCACGTCGATCGTGATCTTCACCTCCGGATACTTCGCCGCCGTCTGCGCCACCATGTCGCGCAACAGTTTCTCTTTCGCATCGAGACCACTGATATCGAAATCGCGCAGCAGGACCTTCACGTTTGAGCTCTCAACGTCGATCACGCCCGCGTACGGGTGCACAAAACCGACGCGCCCTTCCGTCGTCTCCGGCAAGATGTCGTGCGGAAAACGATTGAGATAATCCCCGATCGCATACATCGCATTGATCATGATCCCCTTTGCCGATCCCGGATGTGTGCTCTTTCCCTGGAACGTCACCGTCGCGGTGCGCGCGCTCCACGTCTCGTCGCTGATCTCGCCGAGCTCTCCGCCGTCAACTGTGTAAGCAAGCTTCGCCCCAAAACCTTTGACGTCAAACTTCTCGATGCCAGTGCCGACTTCCTCGTCCGGCGTGAACGCGATCGCGATGGTCCCGTGTTTGATCTGCGGGTTCTGACGCAGGATGTCGATCATCGTCATGATCTCGGCGATGCCTGCTTTGTCATCCGACCCGAGCAGCGTCGTACCGTCAGCGGTGATGATGTCGTCGCCGATTAGCGTTTTAAGAACAGGATTCTTCTCGACCGTGATCACCTGGGTTGGATCTTTTGGCAACACGATGTCGCCGCCCTGGTAGTTCTTGTGAATGATCGCGTTGACGTTTTCACCGGAGACTGCGGGTGACGTGTCCATGTGCGCAATTAGACCGAGGACCGGCACTTTCGAGTTATCAGGGAGATTACCCGGCACGGTGGCGTAAACGATTCCAAACTCACTGACGCGCACGTTCTGTGCTCCAAGCGCAGTTAGCTCCTTTGCGAGCAGGTTCGCGAGGTTGAGCTGTTTCCGCGTGCTCGGCGTTGTCGTCTGGTCTTCCTGCGACTGTGTGTCGATCTTCACGTAACGAAGAAAGCGATCCATGACCGGTTCGGTCGGGGATTTTACTTGTGCCTCAGTCGTGCCGACGAAGACAAGACAAAGCGCGAATGCAATAATCGACTTCATATTCAATACCTTTCTTAACCACAGATTACACGGATTTTCGGAGCGATTTGCGCCACTCTTCGCTCTGATGATTCAAATCGTCGAGAGTTTGCTGCAATTCATCGCGTTTGGCCTCCAGCAGAGCCTCGTCCGCGTCCGCCGGGACGTAAATTGGGGGCGCAACGTAAACGCGTGCGCGCGTAAATGGCTTCGGGATCTGGAAACGATCCCAGTTCGGCAACGTCCAGTAACGATCGAGCGCCATGGTCACCGGCAAGATCGGATGACCCGACTTTTTCGCCAGCATCACCGCGCCCATCTTCGCGACATAACGCGGGCCTTTCGGACCGTCAATCGTAAACGCAGTCGTGCAGCCTTCGCGCATCAAACGCGCCATCTCGATGATCGCGCCAACACCGCCGCGCGTGCTCGAGCCCCGCACCGCTCCGTATCCAAAACGCTGAATAAACCGCGCGATGTACTCACCGTCAAAGCTGCGCGACGTCATCACCACGATGCGTCGTTTGCGCCACCAGTAAGTGGTGAGAAAGATGCGATCGTGCCAGAAGACGTAAATCGGAAGTCCACCGTTCTCTTCGGCTTTCTCGTGATTTTCCCAGCCGGCTACTTCGAAACGAGCCGTCAGCCCAATCAGGTTTATAGCCGAGTAAAATACCAAATCCGCGGCACGGATTTTCAGCCGGTCCAGAAATGAATAGCTCGAGAGGTCGGCAAATTCATACGCGCGACTAACTCGGCCAACTCGACTAATCAGTGTGTTCATCCGTGAAATCCGTGGCTAATAGATTTTCGGTTCCCCGGGGGGTCGTGTCTTCCAGCGCTTGTGAATCCATAGCCACTGCCCCGGAAACTGCCTGACCTGATTTTCGACACGTCGCGTGATCTCAATCGTTACCCGCCGCACGTCGGCCTCTTCGTCGCCTGTGCATTCAGGCAAAATCGGCGGTTCAGCAATCAATAAATACTTCCCCTTTTCCTCACTCCACGGCGCAAAGAACGGAACGAGGGGCGTGTTCGTCCGCACTGCAAGCTTCGCAATCACGAACGTTGTCGCCGCGGGAACACCGAAAAAATCGACAAAGATCGCTTCATCGTCGAGCGTGTTCAAATCCGTCAAAAGCCCTAATGCCTGTTCACCGGAGCGAAGCAGTTTGACCATCGAGCGCGCGGCCGAGAGTTTATCGATCGTCCTGTTGCCAAACTTCGTGCGAACATTATCGACAAGCTCCTCGATCTTTGGATTGTCGAGCCGGCGCGTGAGAAACGTAAACGGGTACCCGAGAAGTGAGATTCCGAAACTCGTCATCTCCCACGCGCCGAGATGGCCCGTGACGTAAATCAAACGGTCGCCACGCTCAGCCCGCGCTTTTTCGAGATTTTCCCAACCCTGGACGTCGATAAGCTGCTTCATCTCTTCACGAGAGCGCGACGCCATCTGGCTAAACAGTCCGAGCTCACGGCCGAGACTCTCAAAACATTCACGCAACAGCGCGGCTCGCTCCTCGTCAGTTTTTTCAGGAAATGCGAGCCGCAGATTGATCGTGCCCGTACGCCGGAGATCTCCGCCCAGCCGGTACCCGATTTTGCCGATTGATTCGCCGAGCCGGAAAGCTGTGTGAGGTGGTAAGCGGCCGAGCGTGGCGAGAACGAGCTTGACCGGCGCGTATTCGAGATAATTGCGAAGCTTTCCGTGTTTAGCCATTAGTCGGACAGGATTACAGGATTTACATGATTATCAGGATTGCGGGCATCCTGCAAACCCGTTTGTCCTGTAATCCTGTCCGGTGTTTCTGATATATTTCGAACGCGAGGCGATATATTTTCGTACAGGCGATCGCGGTATCTCTCCTCAAACGATTCTTTTCAGATTGGAGCTTGATGGAAAAACGCCGGATCCTCATCGTCGATAATAACGATGAGCTGCGTGTTCTACTCGCACAGGCACTCGGACGCCTCGGTCACGAAGTCATCGTGATGGGCGAACGAGAGAAGGCGCTCCGTCGTGACGACCTCGATACTTTCGATCTGATCATCAGTGACCTTTCGGAAGCGGAAGTAAACGGCGAACCCATCAGCGAGCTCCACCGCAAGCACCTCGTAACTCCACTCGGCGAACAATTCAACGGGCAATTCAGCGGGCCGGGCCTGATCAAGGCGTTCAAAATGGGCGCCGCGAATTACCTGCGAATGCCGTATAACCGTGATGAGCTTCGCGAAATAGTCGAACAGACACTCGCGCACAAACTCCGCTCCGTCGACGATCCCAGCCTCTTTTCACACGTCCACGAAAAGATCGAATTTGAGCTTCCCAGTGATCTCGCTTTGATGAACGGTGTGCTCGAGTATCTACAGGAACGGGTCGCGAAGCTCGGTTTGATTCGTCCGGAACGCTCAAATCTTTTCGTAGCTCTCGACGAGGCTTTTGTTAACGCCGTCAAACATGGCAACAAAAACGATTTGACCAAGCTCGTGAAGATCACGGCTGAGCTGTCGCCGAAAGAGGCAGCGTTCACTGTTGAAGACGAGGGCGAAGGCTTCGACATTCGCGAGATTCCCGATCCGTGTGACCCCGAGAATTTGTTCCGCACCTCCGGCCGTGGAGTGCTCCTCATCTACAACATCATGGACGAAGTTGAGTACAATGCGCAGGGTAATCGCGTAAAGATGATCAAACGGCCGGAAGCTCCGGTTGAAGCTCAACTCGTTGACCCAAATACCCCTGACGACAAACACGTCTGAGACGTTTCCACTCGTACAATCCAGTGCCCCGACTGGTGCTGCCTCGTTTTGGCGTGCATGGCGATGGTGGTTGCCGCCCGCAGTCATCGCGCTAGCCCTCGTTCTGTATTTCGTCGATCCGTTCATTGGCGACTGGGACGGCATGGACTACACCATGCTCGCGCTCGATGGTTATCCATCGTCGATGGCGCTCGGCCGCAATCTCTTCATCTTCAGCAATCACTATCTCTACCAGGTTGCGCACCAGCTTTTTGATGTTCAGCGGGACGAGGCGTATCTGGTTTTTAAGTACGCGGTGGTGGCCCAGGCGCCGCTCGCGGTGATTGCGTGCTGGGTGCTCGCGCGCGATATCAGCGGCTCGCTTTATACGGCGACTATGGCCGCGTTCCTGATTGTGTTCGCTCCGGTGTTTGTGCTTTACGGCGGGCAGGTAATGACTGACGTGCCGTCAGTGCTGTTGCTCGCTGTCGCTTTGATC
>DATHTI010000063.1:0-3517 GCA_035463335.1 Pyrinomonadaceae bacterium
AGAAAACGTCTGGACGTGGGGCTTGCCCCGGCTGTTGGGGGAAAGCGGGGGCAAGCCCCTCTTCCTGACTTGTTCTATTCTTCCTGATTGTTCTATTCGTGGTTCGTATTTTTGCTGCGCCTTCAGATTTCATCAACGCTCTGGCACTTCGCGCAGAAGTAAACGATGCGCGTGCGCTCTTCCTCGTCCGCTTCAGCCTGACTGGTCCTCTGCCGGAGTTGTCTAACCTTCTCACCACACCGCAAACACGGCAGGTTCGTGCGACGAAAGACCATATGTCGCGTGCCATATTCACGTCCCGGTACATACACCAGTGACGGATCACCAGCCATCCGTTTCCGATCTTCCTCAGGGGCCGTCGCGCCACGTTCGTATGCCTCACGCGCGAGACGCGGAATTGTTTTTAATAAACAATTGATATCCCGTTGAGAAATGTCACTGACAGTGAGCCACGGGTTCAGCTTGCAGTTGAAGAGGATCTCTGCGCGCAAGTAGTTTCCGAGTCCGGCGACTATACGCTGGTTTAAGAGTGTGGCCCCGAGCGTCTCATCCTTGTGTTCAGTTGAAAGTAGTCGACGCAGAAACTCCTTACGGTTGAATCGACCACTATAAGGCAGTGCGTCTGGACCAAGCGTGCCGAGGATCTCAATCAACTCGTAAGGATCGCCTTCACCGACGTTGAATATCGGCGCGGAGAGCAGAATCGCAGCCGCGCCTTCAACTACGATCCGCGCCCGTTCGCGCCTGTCTTTTTCCGGCAGCTCGAGTGGTTTACGTCGACGAGCCGTTGGCCCAACCGTCTGCCAGCGCCCCCACATCATGAGATGCGAATGAAAGAAGAAGTCGTCTTCGATGTATCCGATCAGGTGTTTCCCATGTGAGACGACGCGTTTGACACGTCGACCAGCGAGGCGAGGCGCGTTTTCCTGTAACCATTTACGGGCGTCCTTTGTTCGTGCTTCGAGCGAAACGATGGCCCGGCCGCTCAAGGCAGCATTGAGCGCATCCGCATACTTCCGTACCTCCGGACCTTCTGGCATCGTTTGTAGTCAGGAAATCAACCGGCGAGATCGCATCCAACTAAGTACCTGTCCCAGGCCAAGCATCAGACTCACTATCAACACGGTCAGCACAACCGTGACCGCACCTGGCGCAGCCACGATACCCCAAACAGCGCCCGCCAACACAACGACGGGACGAATGAAAGTAAAAGGTCCGAATATCAGCACGCTCGTAATGCTTCTTATATCTACCGACGGGAAGGCACGAACGAGAAATGTGATCAGCAGGATGAGTGCGTAAGGCACATAGACAGTCAACATTCGTGCCCCAACCGATTCCATATTTGTAAAGAGCGCGCGGGCGTCGTCTGAGACGATGAGCGTGACCGCCGTAATCACACCGACGATCAGGACCGCGACCTGGCCCAACAGCGCACCTCTGATAAGCGCGCGGCGGTAGTAAGCACGCTTGTCGATCAGCGCATTTCGTCCGGCCGCTTCTCTGTAGCCGATAAACGCGGAATCGATTGTGGCCAGCAGCCATAGCAAGACGGGAATCATTCGATCTTTCCCAGCGATGCGATGCGCGTGCCCATGTTCCTTAAAAAGGCCTCACGATACTTCGGGCGAATACCTACGAGCGAATGAAAGACTCTCGGGATCGGCAGTCGCCATAATCGTGTGCCGTAGATCGCGGAGACAAACTCCGGCGCTGCACGTCGCGTGACATCCAACAAATATCTACTCTTGTGTGCGCGCACCGCGGAGAGCACGCCGTCGTGTCTGGCCAGGGGCTCGCGCATGCGCACGGCATGGAAGAGCCACGAGCCAAATGGCGCCATCGGCGAGCTATGGAAATCGAAGTGAACGAACGCGCACGTTTCCGGGCGACAATGCTGTTGCAGGAGATAGCTGAGATCTTCATCGCGAAAGTGATGAAGAATGCCTGTCGAAATGAAAACTGTCGCGGGTTCGTCGAGGCGAAACGCATTGGCCACTTCAAACTTGCAACGAAGGTTCTCGATCGTCGCTAGCTGCATGGCTTCGTTAACCAGCGCCACATTGAAATCAACGCCCATCAATTGCACGTCGTCGCCGAGCGAGCCGCTCGCAGCGAGCCAACGCACGACGAAGCCAGTGCCGCATCCGATGTCGACGATGCGAATCGGATTTTGCACGCCGCCGTCACGCAAAGCATTCAGGATCGGTTTCAGCAACTCGGCAACGCGTTTGCCATGCTGAAACTCTTCCGACATGCGCTGCATTTCGCAATGCGACGTAATCAGAATCTTATCGACTGCTGCCGGATCGAGGACGCCGTCTTGTTCGGGTATCTGCTCGACGATTCTGGCGGCTTCGTGATTGCGAAGCTCTCTGAATTGGACCAGGACGTCAGCCTTTTTAACGGGCTTGCGTTGTAGTGTGACGGGATCAAACGACACGATCGCGTCCGAGATCTCCGGGCCGTGGCGTGTGATTGTAGAGAGGCTCATTCAGGCTTTAGTCAAACGGTATCGTGGGTTCCGCGCCTGCGACCACAACGCCGCCGCGATCGCCCGGCGTAATCGAACCGAACCGCTCTGCGTAGACTTCCGGCAGCGGACGCGCATTGGGCGGCGCCAGCCAGAGTCGCAGCAGGTGTCGCTTGCGCTGGGGCTCAGGATAATCTTCGAATGCGGTTCGATCGTGCAGGATGGTGTGGTTGTGCACGAGCTGAATGTCGCCGGGTTGGAGTTCCATCATCAAGTTGAGCTTCGGATCGTTTGCGAGCTCATCGAGGAGATCGAGCGCCTCGATCTGGAGCGCGCTGAGCGGTTGGACGCCTGGAAAGCGCCGCGCCGACTCGATGTATTGTCGCTGGTAAATCGCTGAGACTAACCCGTCGTGATAGTTGAAGACGGGAATGTTGAAATACGGTTCGGCGCCTTCAGGAACTTCACCACGTCGATCGGTTTCGATCGGTTGTAGCAATACTTCGAGTAGGTCCGGCCTGCGCCGTCGCATCTCGTTGAAGATTGTCGTTGACGACACGAGGCTCGACAGTCCACCAGACTTTGCCTGCTGCAAACACATCAAACCAACCACGTCGCACGAGTCTGTGTGATGTGTTTGACGTTCACGCGTCTGGTAAATCCTCGTATTCGGATCATCACTCGAGCGCCCCAAATCCCTCACATGCCCCAGCAGATGCCCCTCAGCATTCTGCATCCTGAGGTTCCCGAGATGAACCCCAATAATCAAAAACGCAATCGCCGCCCGCCGCCTGGTCCAACTTTCGACCGGCAACCCCCTGATCACCACAAACCCCCGCCCCCTCAGCACCTCATCCAACATTCCCCGCAACCTCGGCGCGAGAGTTGGAAGCGGCACATCCTCAGCCATTAGGGAGGTCATCTCCACCTGCGATTCTTCTAACTTCCCGACCGCCTTCTCAACCTCGACAATCTCGGCCTCGTCCAACCGCTCAATCCAATTCTCTCGCCCGGCAAGCTCCGCTCCGTACCATCCCGAGCGAT
>DATHTI010000064.1:0-5041 GCA_035463335.1 Pyrinomonadaceae bacterium
CGATGTTGTCGTCCTCCTCAACGAATATGGTTTCAACCATATGCACGTCAGCGTTAACCGGCACGTGGTAATGCTGGAGGTTAGGGTTCATGATGCGCCCGTAACGGTGGTCTATCTCGGTAGCCTCCTGAAGAGCCATGCCGATCCCCCAGACGACGCCACCGATTTCCTGGCTGTGCGATGCCTTCGGGTTGATAATCTTGCCGCAGGCCGTGACCTCTATCGCACGCGTGACTCGAACCTGTCCGATGTCAGGATCCACTTTCACCTCGATGAACTGCGCGCCGTGCGCGAGCGTCGCGTAGTTACGGCGCTCCGCTGATGGTTTCGATTCAAAGGTCTCGGAAATCTCGTTGAGGTTGTTGCGCTTCATGACTTCAGAGATGCTGACGAAGCGTGACGTATCACTCTTGAGTCGCAGGCGACCATCCAGCATCTCCACATCAGCCGGCGCCGCGTCCTTCAAGGGTGAGCTTGCTTCCCTTTTCGCGAGCTCGAGAAGCCGCGCCGTGACGGCTAAGGCTGCGCCATGTACGGCAGAGCCGACGCTTGCGGTGGTCCAGGAGCCGCCCTGCGCGGGAGCGCGTGGGAACGTCGAGTCGCCGAGCTCAAACTGCACTTGCTCGGGTCTCAAGCCGAGGTACTCGGCAGCGATCATGGTGATGACGGTGTAGGTACCTGGGCCAATGTCGCTCGTCGCGCTGGCGACGTGGGCCGTGCCGTCCGCCCGGAATGTAATTCTGGCGGTGGCGGGCATCTGGAATGCGCCCCAAATACCCGTGGCCGTTCCCCAACCTACCAACAGACGTCCATCGCGCATCGAGCGCGGCTCAAACTTGCGGTCCTTCCAGCCGAACTTTTCCGCACCGAGCCGGTAGCACTCCCTGAGAGCCTTGCTCGAAAACGGCTTACCGCTTTCGGGATCTCGCTCGGCATAGTTGATCAACCTGAGCTCGAGCGGATCGATCTTGAGCGCGTAAGCCAGCTCGTCCATCGCCGACTCGAGCGCGAACATGCCGCTCACCGCACCGGGCGCGCGCATCCACGTCGGCGTGTTGAGATCCACGTCTGCGATGCGGAGCGGCGCGAAGAGATTCGGGCAGGCATAGACCTGGCGCGTGAATCCGGTGGTGTTATCCGAAAACTCTTCGAACGTGGATGTGTTATGCACGGCCTCATGAATCATCGCCGTGAGCTTGCCGCTGCGCTCGGCGCCGAGTGCTACTCGCTGGATCGTGTACGGGCGATGGCCGTGGCCCGTGTACATCTGCGTGCGTGTGTAAACCACCTTGACTGGACGCTTTAACTCGCGGGCAGCCATGGCAGTGAGCGCCGGGTAGTAGTTGGGCCGTAGTGACGACCCGAAGGCGCCGCCAACGTAGGGTGAGATAACCTGCACGTTCGCCTCGGGGATGTTGAAGCTCGAGGCGAGGTGCTTGCGGACGTTATAGACCTCCTGCGATTTATCGAAAATGGTGAGCTTGTCACCGTCCCAACTGGCGACGGCTGCGTGCGGCTCCATCGGGTTGTGATGTTCGATGGGAATGCGATATTCGGCTTGTATTTTGACCGGTGCCTGGCGGAATGCCTCGTCAGGCGTTCCGCGCGGTTTTGGCGGCGGCCCCTGCTTTGGAACGCGAGCGCGCTCGCGCGCGGCCTCAGTGTCAGTCGTATGCTTCTCCGTGTTGTAGATAGCTTTGACAAGTCGCGACGCGTAGCGCGCCTGCTCATACGTTTCCGCAACGACGAGCGCGATCGGCTGCATGTTGAAATAGATCCGGTCCGACTGGAGCGCGCGGAACGACTTGTCCTGCTCCTCCTGCGCGCGCGGCGGTGCCTGTTCGTGCGAAGCCTTCGGTCCGAGCTTCGGCGTGTTCAGGTGTGTGAAGACGCGCACAACGCCGGGGGCACGTTCCGCCTCGCTCGTGTCGATGTTTTTGATAGTGCCTTTTGCTACTGTGCCGAGCACGATGAAGCCGTACGCGAGGTTCGGCGCGCGGAACTCGGCAGCGTACTTCGCACGGCCCGTCACTTTCGCCACGCCGTCCACACGGCTCATCTCTTTCCCGATGTATCTCGCCATATTGATTCCCCTTGCCAGTAGTGCAGCAGTTTGAAATTACGCCGAAGGCGTTCGCTAATTTCAGCCCAGGGTTCGAGCGTTCGCGAGAACCCTGGGAAATTAATTTAAAAATCCCGACCAACCCTGAAAGGGTTAGGCAGTTGGCGAACCCCTTTCAGGGTTCAATGACTATTTTTGTGACTAATCCCAAGTTGTCGCTGGCGCTCCAACCTCGGGCTGAAATTAGCGAACGCCTTCGGCGTAATTTCAAGTGATTCATTATCGCTTGTCAGATAAGTTTCGCGGCGCGCATCAGAGCGCGCACTACCGCGCGTTTCCCTAACTCGACTTTGTAAGCGTTATGCGTCAGTGGCTTTGCATTCGCGAGTGCTGCCTCGGCTGCGCGGCGGAAGTTCTCCTCCGAGGCCGGTCTTCCGGTGAGCGCTGCTTCCGCTTCCTGGCTGCGCCAGGGTTTGTGGGCCACGCTCCCCATTACCACGCGTGCTTGCCTGATCCTACGGCCGTCCATTTCGAGCGCGGCAGCGACGGCGACGAGCGCGAAGGCGTAACTCGCCCGGTCTCGCACCTTCAGGTAGTGATAGTTTCTTGCGAAGTTGGACCGCGGCAGATCTATCGCCACAATGAGCTCGCCGTGTTCGAGGTTGTTGTCTTTTTCCGGTGTATCGCCCGGCAGACGGTGAAAGTCGCCAATAGGGATCGTGCGCTCGCGTCCGGAAGCGTTCCTTACACGCACAACGGCTTCGAGTGCATACAGAGCATTCGCCATGTCTCCCGGATAAGTGGCGACACACTTCTCGCTCCATCCGAAGATCGCATGTATCCGATTCAAACCTTCACGCGCGCCGCAGCCTGTTCCCGGCTCACGCTTGTTGCACGGCATCGCTGTGTCGTAGAAGTACTGGCAGCGCGTGCGCTGCATCAGGTTCCCGCCGTTGGTCGCCATGTTGCGAAGCTGACCCGACGCGCCTGCCACGATCGCTTGAGTGAGGAGCGGATAGTTTTTGCGTATGAGTGGGTGGTTGGCGGTGTCTGTGTTCTTTGCCAGAGCGCCGATGCTGACTCCGCCATCTCGCGCGGATGTGATCTCCGCGAGTCTAAGACGGGTCAGGTCGACAAGCTCACTCGGACGCTCGACGTCTTCTTTCATCAAATCGAGAATGTTGGTTCCGCCTGCGAGGAACTTCGCATTTGGGTTTGCGGAGACGGCGCGTGCGGCCGCGTCAGCATCGCTTGCTCGCGTGTACTTAAACGGTCTCATTGTCCTGCCACTCCTTTCTGACGCGCGCCAGCTCCGCCTCTTCGACGAAGCGCCATGTCCGCGCCGACTCTTTGCCTGTATGGACCTCGCGGAGCGCGGCCACGATGCCCGGATAAGCACCGCACCGGCAGATATTGCCGCTCATGCGCTCACGTATCTCATCGTCAGTGAGTCTTGTAAGAGTCGCGGTAACGTCTTCGGTGACGTGACTCACATCACCGCGTCGCACCTCTTCGAGCACTCCAACCGCCGAGCAGATCTGCCCGGGCGTGCAGTACCCGCACTGGAACCCGTCATACTTGATGAAGGCAGCTTGCACCGGGTGAAGCTGGTCGCCGCGTGCGAGGCCTTCAATCGTTGTGACCTCACGTCCCTCAAGTGTCGCGGCCAGCGTCAGACACGAGAGCACGCGGCGGCCATCAACGAGGACCGTGCAGGCGCCGCACTGGCCCACCTCGCAGCCCTTCTTGGTCCCTGTCAGCTCTAACTTTTCGCGCAGCGCGTCGAGCAACACCACGCGCGAATCCAGCTCCAGCGTTTTCGCGGCGCCGTTTACTTTCAGCGTGGTCGTGATGGTGTTCTCCGGCATTACGGCCGGCGCGAATACGGCATCAGGAGAAGCTGAAAGTGCTAGCGCGTGCTCCTTCTCCAGCAGCATGAGGGCAAATAGACTCATGCCACCGGTGATCGTCTGGCCCAGGAATGTGCGACGCGCCTGGCCCACGTCAGTCAACGAGGGCATCTCGTTTACCAGTGCCTCCTCATCGGCCGTCAATTCAGGCTCCGAGGTCTCAGCGAAATCGTCATTCATATAAGGTCCCCCTTGGTTCCTTCATTTGCATCGTGAATACGTTCAGTGAAATGCCAACGCCGGTAATCTCTTTGCACAACTCTAAAAACCTCTCCTGTAGCTCGACGTCATCAGCTTCAGGGTTATAACGGCTTTCTTGCTGGTGATGAAAATAACGACCGCTTACCTTCGCCTGTTTGTCGTTGCTTACGGCGAGCCACACCTGCGTCTCATATCCTTTTTGCAGATCATCCGGTGCGCCTTGTCCTCCCATCTTAGTAGGAACCCAACCGGGATCAAGTGCATTCGCGTAAACCTGTGGCCATTTTCGTGCTACCGCCTTGCAAAGCATCAGCACATGCAACTTTGAATCAGAGTAAGTGATGCGGCTGATACCGTTTTTAAAACTATCCAGTTTCGAGCGTCCCTGCAGATGCATGCCGGAGCTCAGGTAGATCAATCGTTCCGGTCTTTGTATGAGACACGTAAGAATATACGGCGACAATGTATTGACTGCAAAAATCTCTTTTGCTGAAGTTTCGTAAACACCTGCGTTGTGAATAACGGCGTCAAACTTTCCTAAATCATTTACTTTTGAAGCTAGCTGTTTCGTCTCGTCGATACTGGTAAGGTCGGCGGTTACGACATCTTCTGCACCAGGCGCTTTATCCAGAGCATCTTGTCCTCTCTTTTCATTGCGTGCATGAAGTACAACCTGGTGTCCCTGACCGATCAGTGCCCTGGCTGCCAGCTGCCCGAGACCATCTGCCGAGCCGGTGATAAATACTCTTGCCATTTACAAAATTCAAGTCCTCATTGATCTATCGGGTAAATGAGTCCGTCAAAGAAGAACAAGTCAGGAAGAGGGGCTTGCCCCCGCTGTTGGGGAAAGCGGGGGCAAGCCCTCTAC
>DATHTI010000065.1:0-3607 GCA_035463335.1 Pyrinomonadaceae bacterium
CGGGAGAAATTAACCACGGATGATACGGATTATTAAAAACAGATCAGCGCTGATCCGGCTTTTCTGTGTGCATCTGTGGCTAAGTCTTACTGTTTTGGCGCAAGCGCCGGAGATCCTCAAAGTCGATCCACCAAGCTGGTGGGCCAGAAGCTCGCACAATCCCGTTCGCCTCATGATTCACGGTCGAAATTTACATGATGCGCGAGTCAATGTTCAGGGACTTCGCATCATCAACACACCTAAGATCAGTGAACGCGGCACGTACATCTTCGTCGACGTCTTCATCCCGCCGAACACACGGCCTGCGCCGCGCTCGATATCAGTCACCACGCCGCGTGGCTCAGCCAGCTCCTCCTTCGAAGTGCTCGCACCGTTGAATCGCACCGGACGCTTCCAGGGCTTCTCACCTGCGGACGTGATGTACCTGATCATGATCGATCGTTTCGCCGACGGCGATCCCTCCAACAACGATCCGCCACAATCGCGCGGTATCTACGATCGCAGGAACAAGTTTTATTACCATGGCGGCGACCTTCAGGGTGTGATCAATCACCTGCCGTATCTAAAGGATCTCGGTGTCACCGCGATCTGGCTCACACCGTGGTACGACAACTATGATCGCCTCAACCAAATCGAGCTGAAGGAAGACAAACCCAGCACCGGATTTCACGGCTACAACCCGCAGGACTTCTACGGAGTCGAGGAACACTTCGGCACCCACGCGAAACTCCGCGAGCTGGTCGAGGCAGCGCATCGCTCCGGCATCAAGATCATTCAGGACCAGGTAATGAACCACACTGGTCCGTATCATCCGTGGGTCGACGATCCACCCACTCCTACATGGTTCAACGGCACCAGGTCGAAACATTTGAAGAACGTCTTCCAAACGTGGGTGCTGCACGATCCGCGCGCGGTCGATTCGTTGAAGCGCGAGACGATGGAGGGCTGGTTTCTCGATTTCCTCCCGGACCTCAACCAGCATGACGCGGAAGTCTCACGATATCTGATTCAAAACACGCTGTGGTGGATCGGCACGACCGGGCTCGACGGCATTCGCATGGATACGTGGCAATACGTGCCCAACTCGTTCTGGCGCGATTGGACCAGGGCGGTGAAACGCGAGTTCCCGAATTTCAAGGTCGTCGGCGAGGTAAAAGACGGCGACGTGGTCCATACGTCATTCTTTCAGGGTGGCCGTGTTCGGTTTGACGGAGTCGATTCAGGACTCGATTCGCTGCTCGACTTTCCCCTCTTTTATCCGATTCGACACGCATTTGCGGAAGGCAAGCCCATTGACGGCATCCCGAAGACACTCGCGAAAGATTATCTTTACACGGATTCGGAGATCCTCGTGACCCTGCTGGGTGGTCACGATGATGGCCGCTTCATGAGTGAGAAGGGTGCGACGATCGAAGGACTGAAGCTTGCGAATGCATTTTTGTTGACGACGCGCGGCGTGCCACAGCTTTACTACGGCGACGAGCTTGCGATGGAAGGTGGTGACGAACCAACCACGCGAGGCGACTTCCCCGGCGGATTTGCGGGCGACAAACGCAACGCATTTTCCGCCGGGGGTCGCACTAAAGACGAGCAGGAGCTAGTTGAGTTTATTCGCCGGCTCACGAAGTTACGGCGCGAGTATGAGCCACTTCGCACAGGCAAGCTCGTCAATCTCTACGTCTCCGGGCAGCAGTATGCTTATGCGCGCAGCACTCGTGATCAATTCGCGATCGTGGTGTTCAATAACGACAATAAACCGGCAAAGATCGAATTCGACGTCACGCCTGCCAAAGCGACTTTTCAAATCGGTGTGCTTAACGACCGTCTGAATACGACTTCAAACATGGTTGTAAGTCAGGGCAAGTTGCGTCTCACTCTTCCGGAGCGTTCGGTCGCGATTTATACGCCGGCAATCACCGTGGGAAATCATGTAAATCCTGTTCGAAGGAATCGCTAATGAACAAACCACGCCTGAGCTTCTGGCAGATCTGGAACATGAGTTTCGGATTTCTCGGCATTCAGTTTGGCTGGGGTTTGCAGCTCGCCAACATGAGCCCGATTTACAAGTACCTGCACGCCGAGGAAAGCTCACTTCCGTACCTGTGGCTCGCTGGTCCAATCACCGGTCTGATCATTCAACCCATCATCGGCTCGATGAGCGATCGCACCTGGAACCGTCTTGGCCGTCGCCGTCCTTATTTTCTGGTGGGCGCGATTCTCGCGAGTGTGGCGCTCTTTTTCATGCCTGATTCGTCAGCGCTGTGGATGGCCGCGGGCCTGCTCTGGATACTCGACGCGAGCATCAACATCACGATGGAGCCTTTTCGCGCGTTTGTGGCCGACAAGCTGCCGGAAGAACAACGCACGCTCGGGTTCGTGATGCAGAGTTTTTTCATCGGCATCGGCCAGACGCTCGCGAATGCGTTGCCTTACTTGTTCACTGCGCTCGGTGTGGTGGGCGTGATGGCGACTGGCATTCCGCTTTCAGTCGATTATGCGTTCAAGATTGGCGCGATCGTTTTTCTTATTGCCGTGCTCTGGACCGTGATCACGACGAAGGAATATCCACCGGAGGACATGGAAGCGTTCGAGCGCATGCGAGGCGAGAAGAAAGGGATACTCGGAGGCTTCGCGGAGATCTTTTCCTCGATCGCCGAAATGCCGACCACGATGAAGCAGCTTGCGGTGGTCCAGTTTTTTACGTGGTTTGCTTTGCCGTGCATGTGGCAGTTCTTTGGGATAGCTGTGGCCCGACACGTGTTTGGTGCGCCGCATGAGGCATCGCCACTGTTTGCGGAGGGAACGGAGTGGGGCGGGCTGTGTTTCGCTGTTTACAACGTGGTCTGTTTTCTGATCGCCTTCCTGTTGCCGTCGCTCGCGAAGGCGACGAGCCGTAAAGCTGTTCACATGATCGCGTTGCTCTGCGGTGGCATCGGTCTCATCTCAGTTTTGTTTGTCGCTAACAAGTGGATGTTGTTCGCGAGCATGGCGGGTGTGGGGATCGCGTGGGCGTCGATCCTTTCGATGCCGTACGTGATCTTGTCGACTGCGGTGCCGCCGCTGCGCATGGGTGTTTACATGGGCGTGTTCAATCTGTTCATCGTGATTCCGCAGATTGTGATGTCGCTCATCGTGCCGAGGATTTACAACAACTTGCTCGGTGGAGATCCGAGAAATGCCGTTGTGCTTGGCGGGATCAGTTTGTTGATAGCCGCTGCGACAGTATGGGGAGTGCGTGATGTTCATGCTGACAGGTAAGCCGCGGATTACACGGATCGTTTTCGGATTGATCGTGTGTTTGGTCGCGGTCTCTGTCACTCCTGCCCAGCGGCCGGTGCGCGATTGGGTGCGTGACGGTGTGATTTATGAGATCTATCCGCGGGCGTTTTCGCAGCAGGGAAATTTTGACGCGATCACGGCGCGGCTCGATGAATTGAAGGATCTTGGGGTGACGATTCTGTGGCTTATGCCGGTTCATCCCATTGGACAGGAGAAGAAGAAGGGAACGATCGGAAGTCCTTACGCGGTTCGCGACTACTACGCGATCAATCCCGCTTACGGCACTGCCGCTGATCTGAAACGACTCGTGCGTGAGGCACACGCGCGC
>DATHTI010000066.1:0-10818 GCA_035463335.1 Pyrinomonadaceae bacterium
GCATCGTCGAAACCCGGCAACCTCCTTCCAAGACGACGGCCATCGACGTTGCTCCTAGTGTTTGCTTGTGTTCAGGTGGTGCGTGGTGTGTTCGGTGACTGACGGCCGGGGTCGCGTGGCGGGCTCAAGCTCGTTGGTCAGATTCGCGCCGGCCGGCAAACTCGCCGCGGCGGGCGCCTCGTAAGGAATCCGGTTAACGTTGCCGCTTGAGTCAAGCACCTGTTGTGAAAGCGCATCGTAAGCGTCGCCGGGAAGTGACTTGCGTGGGACGGTGAAGATTAGGCCGTTTACGATTACGCCGATCCCGACGAGGAAAGTGATCAGGGGCGGTGTGATGAAGGGCAAAATGTCAGGCTTGTCCATCGCCATGACCAGCAGAATAATCGTCGCACCAAGGCCGATCGCGGCAGTGATGATCCCGGATCGAATGCGTCGTAAACGCTTCTCTTCAGGCGATTCGAGGAACTTCTCGAAGTGCGGCAACACGTCTTCCGCAACCTTTTCGAGATCCTTGGCCGTCTTCATCTGGCGTATCTTGTCGGCGACTGCCATGCCGATGTGTTCGCGGGCTGAGATCGCTGACTGCGTCACTGCGTCCGGGTTTTCGAGTGAATTGCGGACGATGCGGAGGTCGGTGCCGCAGGCACGACAGAACTGGCTCAGTTGTCGTTCTTCAGAACCGCAGGATGGGCAGTACATATCGTGGGATTATACGGCAAGACCCTTCGGAAGTTTCTATCATGTAAATCCTGTCAATCCTGCAATCCTGTGAAACTTACCTCAGCATCAAAGCGTTCAACCGGACAATCGTGTTAAGATTTCCGGCACTTCTCCCAGAGGTATGCCATGAAAAAACTTACTACCCTTGCTTTGACCCTCGCGTTGTTCTGTTTCTCGGCGGCGGCGTTATTTGCGCAGGACCAGCCGGCCCAGGCGGCCCAGCAACCCTCGACTGAAGAACAGGAAAAACTGAAAGCCGAGCGCGAGAAGAACGCCTATCGCCTCCTGGATCTAGTGATTGACGAAGCGCAATCGCTGCGGCTCGTCGAGAACCGCGCCCGCGTACAGATCACGGCGGCAGACATGCTCTGGGACCAGAATCAGGGCCGCGCCCGCTCGCTTTTTGCCACCGCCGCGGAGGGCATTGCCGAGCTAAACCGAGCGCAGGCCATGAACAATATGCAGCGCAATCCCGGCGCCAACGAGGGCCCGCCTTCGCCAACCATGCGCGTATATCAATTGCGCCAGGAGCTCGTGCTGAGCGCAGCCCGTCACGATGCGTCGCTGGCTTATCAACTGCTCGCCACCACCAAGCCTCCTGTAAGCACGCAGCCGGTTGAAGCCCGTGGTCCACGTGCACAAGTAACTTCCGAGGAGAACCTCGAACAGGTTTTACTTGGCCGGATCAGTTCTCTCGATCCAAAACTGGCCGCACAGAATGCCGAGCAGATGATGGAGAAGGGCCAGTTTCCGACGACGCTTCCGCAAGTCATCAATCAACTTTATAAACAGGATCCTGACGCCGCCGAAAAGCTTGCCGACAAGACGGTAAAGAAACTCCAGGCGTCAAACATCTTGACCAAGCCCGAAACAGGACCACTCGCGCAGGGTCTGCTGCGGGCCGGACCGCGTCCTGCCAGCGATGGCAAGAACGACGCAACCGCAACCACACCAAACACGCCCTGGCCAGCGGTGCTGGGACAAACTGCTTATGTCGATCTTCTGTCTACTGTCGTCGATGCCGCGTTAAAAGCCACACCGGGAACACAAAACAACCAGCGCGGTGGTGGTCCTGTTAATGTTCGAAGACCCGGCACTGGTCCAGGAAATAATCAACAACAATTAACGGATGCACAAATCGAGCAAAACAATGCGCGCCGCTTGCTCGCTGGATTGCAAGTGGCACTGCCGATAATCGATCAGTATCTGCCGGCGAAAGCGACACAGGTACGAACAAAATTGACAGAGCTGGGCATGACCAACAGCTCGCCCATGAACCTCGGCCAGACGTTCAGCGCACTCCAGGGTAATCCGACTACCGATGCTCTCGTGCAGGCTGCCGCCACGGCGCCGCAACAGATGCAGCCGCGACTTTACCAGCAGGCGGCTTACAAAGCGCTCGAAGAGGGCGACACTGACCGGGCGCGCCAGATCGCGAATGACCACCTCTCAACCAAGGCTCGCGAAATCCTGATGCAGCGAATCGATTTTCGCGAAATGGCGAAGAAGGCCGAAGGCGCTCGTCTTGACGAGATTCGCCAGTCAGTAGCGCGTCTGCAAACCGACAACGAAAAGCTCGATCTGTTGGTACAAATCGCCGGCGATGTGGAAAAGAGTAATCCTAAACTGGCGGTTCAGGTGTTGGAAGAAGCAAAACAGATCGTGAACCGCCGCGCGACCAGTTATCAACATTTCGAGCAGCAGCTAAAAGTGGCACACGCATTTGCGAGTGTAGATCCCGCGCGCAGTTTCGAAATCATGGAGCCGGGCATCAGCCAGTTAAATGAGCTGTTACAAGCTGCATCCGTGTTGAGTGGTTTCGAGATCAGCATGTTTCGCGATGGCGAAATGTCGTTACAAGGCGGAAATGGGTTGACTTCAACTCTGAACCGTTACGGGCAGGAGCTTGCCCTACTCGCGAGAACAGATTTCGAGCGTTCCGATACACTGGCCGGGCGTTTTCAGTTTACAGAGCCGCGCATTATGACGCGCCTTGCGATCGTGCAGGGATTGTTGGGTGTGAGGTCGGTGAACTCCCGGGCGGCGCGGGGAAACTTTAATGAGAATATCGTGATTCGGCCGGAGTAGTTTCCGACGATTACATACGCACGATAAATGCGAACAAGGGGTTTGAAAATTTTGCAGCGCTTCAACGATAAACCGGATATTCCGGCAACCACGCCATACGACCCGAGTGATCCGGTGCAAACGCCGGATCCGCTTCCCTTACCTCCCGACTCAAACCCCCAGGCTCCAGTCCGTGAGCCTGATCAACCACCGCCAATCACTGATCCCTCTCCGCCTGAACCCACCAGACTGTAAAAAAAGGATCATCGATTGCTGACAATTCTACGTCCGTTACTCATCGTCAGTACGACCAGATGGGTGCTGCGATTCTTTATGAGACTGGGAATCCTCGGTCTCTTCCTGATGAGCGCGCTTGACTCGTCGTTCCTCGTTCTTCCGTTCGGAAACGATCTGCTGTTGATTGCCCTCGTGAGTTCGAACCGCGAAAGCCTCGTTTGGATCTCTTACGTCATCGCTTCGGCGATCGGATCGGTTGTGGGTGTCTTTGTTATCGATCTGCTGATGCGAAAGGCGGGTGAGAAGGGACTCGAGCGCTTCATAAGTCAGAAACGAATCGAAAAACTGAAGGCTAAACTCGAGAACAAGGCCGGCATAACGGTGTTCATCGCGACTTTGATACCCCCGCCATTTCCCTTCACTCCCGCCGTCATGACCGCTTCGGCGTTGCAGTCGCCGCGAGGCGAGCTGCTGATCGCGGTGTTTTTGGGACGACTGCTGCGTTTCGGAATCGAAGCGATTTTGGCTCTTTACTTTGGACGACAGGTGCTGGCGTTTATGAATTCGGACGCAGTCACGTATATGGTTTACGGCCTGATCGGAGTTGCGGTCATTTTGAGCACGTTGTCCTTAATGAAATGGCTTAAGCGTAATTAGCCACGCAGGCACCAGCAGCATTTATCAGCAAGAAAATGTCTTTTATGCTTCTTGTGCCTTTTTGGGACTGATCTCGTTAGTGTAAAATCGCGGCTCAAAAATCCTCCTGAAGGGAGCCACCAGGAATGCCAGAGACACGGGGCATACAAGCCACCGAGGAAGTAAAAGCAGAATGGTCCCTTGCGTACAAGCACTATTTGAGAGCGCCGGGTGACAGGTTCGATAAGAAGAAAGATCGGACCCAACGCATTGATTACGTAGCCCAGGAAATGAAGTTGACTCGCAAACAGGCCAAACGCCGTATTCGCAATTACGAAGCCTGGCAGCGAAATATAAAAAAGGGCATTGTTCGCCCGTAGTAAACGATTTTTACCCTCCTGACTGGACCTCACCCAGTCGTTTTACCCCTTAGCTTCTAATTCGCTTTCTCTCTGTGCAACCTCTGTGTGCTCTGTGTCTCCGTGGTGTATATCGGAACAAACCACCACAGAGACACAGAGGACACAGAGGTTGGACAGAGAAGAAATCTGCCCCCTCATGTTATATTGTGGTCCTTCCCCAACCAGTTTTCGAATTCGTGACTCCTGAGGAGGTTTACGGTGAGCTTCATCTATCAGAGGCGCCAACTGTGGTTGGGCCTTTTCTTTCTTCTCAGTGTGGGACTTGCGCTTATGTCGTGTACTGATAATCCAAACGCGTTTTCATCTTCCGGCTCCGCCAGAGACGAAGCTGAGAAGTTTCTCGCTGACGCTGAAAAGCGCCTGATCGACCTGAACATCAAGGCTGCTCGAGCCGATTGGGTGAAAAGCACTTTCATCACTGACGACACGGAGCTACTCGCGGCTGAAGCGAATGAGAACCTGATTGCCGCGACGACCGAGCTCGCCGAGCAGTCGAGAAAATACGAGAACGTCGATCTCTCGCCCGAAGGTAAACGCAAGCTCAAGCTGCTTAAGCTCTCACTAACTCTCCCAGCACCAAAAGATCCAGCCGAGCGCGGCGAGCTGACAAAGCTCACCGCGTCGATGGAAGGCGAGTACGGCAAGGGCAAATATTGTCCTGACGGCGACAAGGGTAAGTGCCTGAGCCTTCCTGACCTGGAAGAGATCATCAACAACAGTCGCGATCCGGAAGAGCTGAAAAAGGCGTGGGCCGGCTGGCACCAGATCGCGATACCGATTCGCAAAGAATACGTGCGCTTTGTGGAGCTCAGTAACAAGGGCGCGAAGGAGATGGGCTTCAAAGACACGGGCGCGATGTGGCGTTCGAAGTATGACATGGAGCCCGATGCTTTTGCGGCTGAGATGGAGCGGCTGTGGCAACAGGTCAAACCGCTCTACGACTCGCTCTACACCTACACGCGCCGCAAACTGTCAGAGAAATACGGCAAAGACATCGTGGCTGAAGACAAGCCGATTCCGGCGCACCTGCTGGGAAATATGTGGGCGCAGCAGTGGGGCAATATCTATCCGCTACTCGCTCCCGCAAACGCCGATCGCGGCTACGATTTAACGCAAATACTGAAATCGAGAAACACTGATGCGAAGCAGATGGTTCGCTACGGCGAGTCGTTTTTCACTTCGCTCGGCTTCGATGCTTTGCCATCAACGTTTTGGGAGCGATCGCTGTTTCTCAAGCCGGCGGATCGCGAAGTAGTTTGCCACGCGAGCGCGTGGGACCTCGATTACGAAAAAGATGTGCGGCTGAAGATGTGCGTCCAGATCAACGAGGAAGACTTCTCGACTGTGCATCACGAGCTCGGCCACAATTATTACCAGATGGCCTATTCGGGTAAGCCGTTCCTGTTCCGCGAGAGCGCGAACGATGCTTTTCACGAAGCGATAGGCGATACGGTTGCGTTGTCAGTAACACCGCCTTACCTGAAACAGCTTGGCTTGATCGATAAAGTGCCGGAGCCGACAGCGGATATCGGTTTCCTGCTGAATCGCGCGCTCGATAAAGTCGCGTTTCTTCCGTTTGGTTACCTGGTTGATCAGTGGCGCTGGAAAGTGTTCTCGGGTGAAGTTGGGCCAAACGATTACAACAAAGCGTGGTGGGATTTGCGCCTGAAGTATCAGGGCATAGTGCCGCCAGTGTCGCGCACCGAACAGGATTTCGATCCGGGCGCGAAGTATCACGTTCCGGCAAACACGCCGTACGCGCGCTACTTTCTCGCACACATCTTACAGTTTCAGTTTCATCGCGCGCTGTGTCGTGAAGCGGGTTTCACTGGACCACTTTACCAGTGCTCGATCTACGGCAACAAGAAGGCCGGCGAGAAACTGAAAGCTATGCTTGCGATGGGTGCGAGTGAGCCGTGGCCGGCAGCGCTCAAGGCGATGACGGGCGAAGAGAAGATGGACGCCACGGCGATCATTGACTACTTCGCACCACTCAAGCAGTGGCTTGATGAGCAGAACAGAAAACCTGCCACGGAATAACACGGATCCGTGGCTAAGATAGACGTGTAATGCTGCTGTCGCGGAGCACGTAGTGTTGTGTTTGCAGCTCGGTGACGATCTCGGCAGTTTGAAACTTGCGCAGGACGTCCGGCGGCCACACGCGATGTGTTCGGCCTTCACGAACGGTCGCGTTGTTTACGCGCATGAAATCGAGGGTTGAGGGAACCGATGTCCTCGGCCTGACCAGCGAATACTTCGGCGTGCGACGCTTCGCCAGTGGAAACTGTATCGAGAGGATTGAGTTTGCTTGGGCTAGTACTTTCATAGACACCTTGTTGAACTAGGATGAACGCCTGTCCATCCTAAAGGCAGTCTCAATCGACTACGGTTTCCAGCTTTTTTTCTTTAAAGCCACGAGGGGCGCCACCTACGGCGCCCCTCAAGTTTATTGTTTATATTTACTTAGCGATTAGTTACCGCGGCCAGCGGTTGTCCCAACGGCCTCTACGGTTGTAGCCGTAGCGCTGGAAACCTTCGCGGTAGCCCTGCTCAAACGCATCACGAAAGACCTGCTTGTACTGTCCCTTGTTTCCGTAGGACGAGCTGTAGCCTTCAGTGGCGTTCTTCCAGTAGCGTGAACGCTGCGGGTTAAAGCTCTGGCCGCGCTGCGCGTCGGACGCGCCGACGTTCATGCCCCAGCTATAGCCCTGCTGGCGGGCCTGCTGATAACCGAAGTTTCTATTGCGATAGCGGTCATCTCGACGATCCCATCGATCATCTCGACGATCCCGGCGGTCGTCTCTGCGGTCCCGATCTCGGTCCCATTGAGCCTGAGCACTGGAACTGGCAACTGTTAAAATTCCAAACAGTAGGAAGAAAGCCAGTAAATACCCACCAAATTTTTTACTCGAGTAAGCTAGTTTCATGTGTCTCAACCTCCCTGCGATTCTTTGGCAATCACTATGCCTTTATAAAAACAGGTGGTTTTGGCGGGTTCATAGGGAAGAGTGAGGAAATCTGACCCGATATCGTGCACCCAGCAGACGACTCCGCTTCATCTGCGTAATCTGTGGTTACTGATCGCTTATGCGGGGCGCTGCAAGTAGGACCTGAGCTCGGGCCGCGTCGCTTTGCGCATTAGAGCGGCTTTGGCTTTCCACTCCATTGTGCGACTCAGCTCCACCAGAAAGTGTGTCTCGCCAGATTCGAACGACGCGATGGGCGCGCCGTCCTGGTAAAGAATGCGGTTGCTCGTGTGCGCTGTGATGCGCGGACCGGGAATGATAATCCCGACGAGGTTCAAAGGATCAGCGGCGCTTACCGAGATCAAACTCTCCTGCGCACCCGCGCGACGAATCGCGCGAAGCATTCCGATCGCTTCGGGCAGTGCGAACTGTTCACCCGAAATGCCGCCAACGAAACGACCGCCGCGAATCTCACCGCGCGCTTCGAGTCGATGATAGAAGCGCAACAGCACACGCCATGGCAGCGCCATCCCCTCACGTTCGAGGAGACGTTTGAAAACTACTCCGTAACGTTTTAGCAGCGCCCACGCTACTTCTTCCGTCAGCGACTGGTCATTCGAGTTTGGAGGAGTGTTGTTGCGTTGCAGGATGGACCAGCGCCCGGCGCTCGCCATCTCGTAAACGGGCTGTCGATGTTTCCGGCGCGCTGCTGCCTGCGTCTTCCGGCTTCCGGGCGTCAGGAGAGCACGCAATCCTGCGAAGCTGTCGGAGACGACCACTCCGTTTGCGACCAGCTCAGCCAGGGCTTCTTCAACCTGAGCGCGCAGAAGTTTCGTGTTCTCGACAATGTCAGTGAAGAAGGAAGCGCCGCGCGTTTTCAGGTAGTCGTAGACTGTTTGCGTGGTCGTTGAGAATTCCGACGTGCTTGCAGGTGCAGGCTGCGGGAATACGGAGCTCCAGAGTGCAAAGTTCTTGCGTCGCAAGAGCGCGATCGGTGTGTTGCGGACTGGTCCGGAGCCACGAGTTTTTTCGCCGTTGTCGGCCGCGGAGCGTGCGAGTGGAGTCAGTCGCGCCCACACTATCTCACCCGACAAACACAAAGCATCGAGCCACGCCGGATCGTATTCGACCATTCGCGCAGGCAACAGCTCACCTTCCCACGCAGCCGCGGGCGCTTCAACACCTTCCAACTGCTCGATGATGGCCTTGAGACTTTCCGGTCCTTCCATCTGGTGATCGGGTGTGACCTTCTGCCATGCGAGCAGAAAGCGAATGAAGTCGCTGCTGGCGACGGGCTCGATCTCCTGCCGCAGCCGATTCAGTGTGTAACTGTGAATGCGAGCGAGCAGCCGGCGAGCGCTCCACTCGGTGACTGTCGTGCCCGGCGTGAATTTGCCGCGGATCACGAAACCTTCCGCTTCGAGTTTTAGCAGTGCGGTTTCAATCTCTAACTTGTTCAGACCGGAAGAGACGATGAGTTGATCCACGGTGACTGGTCCAAGTCCTTCCAAACGCCCGCGAATGATCTCGACAAGCGCGTCTTCCACCGCCCACGGAAGGCGCGCGACACTCTCGGGTGCAGTAATCGGCGGCTGCAACTCGGCATTTGGATAGACGATTTGCAGTTGCGGTAAACGTTCTGCCGCAACCCACAATCTCACCGGCGTGGCCGTTCCAGTAGACATCACTGCGGCACGGCGATCCGCATTCAGTTCAGCAAAAAACTCCTGCCATGATGCGCCTTCCTGTTCCGTGACGAAACCCAACTCTACGAGTGCATCGTGCAATTCGTCAGCGTTGCGCGGCTCGGGCCAAACCTCGTCGCGCACACGATCGATCGCGGCCTGATCGAGCTTGCCCATGTCGGCTGCTGTTTCCGGATCGAGCCACCGCCGCTGAAACACGGCGCGTGTGCGGCGCTCCTCGAGCGGTGCATCGTCGAGATATGCATACGGCCGCGCGTTCAGAATCTCCTGCGAAAGAGGCGAAGCCTCGATCACGTCGCACGCGAACAAATTTTTCTCATTGCGCTCGATCGAGGCCAGCAGACGCTCGAGGCCGTCGATGTCCATCGCTTCTTCGAGACAGTCTTTGACTGTTTGATCGACGAGCGGGTGCGTCGGGATCTCGCGCTCCCCCGTGGGAAGATTTTCAGCGCACGCGACCTGGTCCGGGAAAATTGCAGTCAGCAGATCCTCCGCATCCATGCGTTGTAGCTGTGGCGGAATCTTTTTCCCGCCACGACGACGCAACACCGCGAGCGATCGCGTCACGTTCCAGCGCCAGCGAATGTTCCACATCGGCGCGTCGAGCAATGCCTGGCACAAAAGCTGTCGCACAGTCTTCGAATTTAGATAATGGAAGACGTCATCGAGTGGAAAACTATGCGTCGGTCCCAGCGACAGAACGATCGCGTCTTCCGTCGCTGCCGCCTGTAGCTCAAAATTAAACTTTCGACAGAATCGCTTGCGCAGTGCTAATCCCCAGGCACGATTGAGACGACTGCCAAACGGCGAGTGCAGCACGAGCTGCATGCTGCCACTATCATCAAAGAACCTTTCGAGCACGAGATTGTCCTGCGACGGCATCACGCCCAGCACAATCTTCGCGCCAGCCAGATATTCAACAATCTGCTCCGCACCCGGCTGCGAAATTCCAACCTCTTTAGTCAACCATTCGATCGCGGGCTGTAGATTCACGGGCTCGGTATTCACCCTGGCCGCAACTTCTTCTCTCAATCGTGACACGGAAACCGATAGCTCGTGGGTGCGTGCGGGCGCCTCACCTAACCAGAAAGGACTCGACGGTGGCTGACCGTGCGCATCCTCAACTCGCACCTTTCCCTGTTCGACTCGCAACACACGCCACGACGTGTTTCCGAGTTGAAAGATGTCGCCCTGCAAACTCTCGATCGCAAAGTCTTCATTCACCGTCCCGATCACGAGATCGCTCGGCTCGAGTACGACTGCGTAATCGGCCGTGTCAGGAATCGCGCCGCCGGAAGTAATCGCAGCCAGACGAGCGCCACGACGACCACGTATTCGCTGGTTCACTGCATCGTGATGCAGATACGTCGACCGCCGCCCTCGTTTGGTGCTGAATCCTTCAGCCAGCATCCGCACAATCGAGTCGAACTGCTCGCGTTCCAGATTGCGATATGGATAAGCACGACGGACCATGCGGAATAGATCGTCTTCGCCCCACTCTTCAGCAGCGGCAGCAGCAACAATCTGCTGCGCCAGAATGTCGAGCGGTTTTTCCGGGATTTCCAGATGGTCCAGCTCGCCGCGTCGAACCGCATCGACAATCGCTGCACACTCGACGAGCTCATCGCGCGAGAGGGGGAAAATCCGGCCCTTTGGAAAACCTTCAACCGTGTGATTCGAACGCCCAACACGTTGCAGAAAACTCGCGATCGAACGAGTCGAGCCAAGCTGGCAGACGAGATTCACGTCGCCGATGTCGATACCGAGCTCGAGCGATGCAGTTGCGACGAGTGCACTTAACTCGCCCGACTTCAATCGTTGCTCAGCCATCAAACGGTGCTCGCGGGCGAGGCTGCCATGATGCGCAGCAATGTTCTCATCGCCGATACGTTCACCGAGATGCCGTGCGACTCGTTCTGCCAAACGGCGTGTGTTGACAAAGACGAGGGTCGTGTTGTGCTGGCGAATCAACTGCGCCAGTCGATCGTAAACTTCGTTCCAAACCTCACCGGACATTACGGCTTGCAAAGGCGACTCGGGCAATTCGACGGCGATGTCGAGTTT
>DATHTI010000067.1:0-3507 GCA_035463335.1 Pyrinomonadaceae bacterium
TCATCTTCGAACCGGCGCGAGAAGCGTTTGACGTCAGCGCCGAGGTAATGAGCAAGCGCGAGCATCGGCTCGTATGCCGGATGTTCAAACAACACTTCGTCACCGGGCTTGATCAACGCTGCCATCGCGAGATGGTTTGCGAATGTAGTTCCCGCGGCCGTCACCACTTCTTCCGGAGCAACTCGATATCGTTTGGCGATTGACTGTACCAATGGTTGATAACCGTAGCCGCCTTCAGTGATCTCGAGATCGTCGAGCGTCACGCGCAGCTCGCGCAGCTTTACGTTGCCCAGACCGCTCGTCGCCAGGTTGTACTTCGCAACGGAGCGCGTCTTGGCCCAGTGCATGTACGACGAGCCCATAACTTCGCGTGCGGCGGTCATCTGCTGCTCCTCTGTCGCCAAAAGGCGTAAGCGGGAATGCCTGCGATCATGATTGCGATTCCTATCAGTGTGTTTTCCGGGTAACGATAGACCGTGTTGATTACCACGAGCCAGCAGATCGCGATGAAAACGATCGTGGTGAACGGGTGACCCGGAACTCTCGTCACTGCCGGCGCTTCTCGTTTACGAAAGATAAAAATACAACACGCAGTGAGGCCGAAGAAAATCATGTCGATGGAGACGACGTAGTTGAGAATTCGCTCGTAGGTTCCGAGTAAAGCGATGATGATCGCGAGCAGTCCCTGAAGCGCGATGGCCACGATCGGTGCGCGTGTTTGCGGATGGACCATGCCGACGCGCTCAAAGAAGAGCCCGTCCTTAGCCATCGCGAAATAGACGCGAGGAGCAGTCAGCATGCTTTGACTGAGGAAGCCCGCGGTCGAGATCGCGATGCCGGCTGCGATGAGACGAGCGCCGACGTCTCCGAGTGCGCTCCGCATCACGTCCGATGCGGGAGCTGCTGAGGCGGCGAGTCCCGTTGTGCCGAGCACGCTTGTGTAAACAACATTCGCTGCCAGATAAAGCACGACAACGCCGGTGACGCCGAGTATCAATCCGCGTGGAAGGTTCTTGCGTGGCTCCTTAATCTCACCCGCGATGAACGTCGCTGTTTGCCAGCCGCCGTAAGCAAAGATTACCGGCACGAGCGCAGCGCCAAATGCCGTTAAGAGATCCGCTGATACTGGTCGATCCAGAAGCGCGGAAGGGTTTGTGCTTCGCTGCGCGAACAGAAACCCGCACGCGACCAGCATCGCGATCGCCACAATCTTCAACACCATCAGGATACTTTGCACAGTGCTGCCCGCGCGCACCCCGAGGCAGTTAATGACTGTCAGCGTCGCGAGCACGATTGCGGCGAGGTACGCGGATGAAACCGGCACGTGTGCCAGCTCGACAAAGTAACGCGAGAACGTGACTGCGACCGCAGCCATGCCGCCCGTTTGAATCACCAGCAAAAGCACCCAGCCATAAAGAAACGCCACGCCCGGGTGGAACGCTTCGCGCAGGTATGCGTACTGGCCGCCGACGTCGGGTCGCAGCGATGCCAGCTCGGCCCAGATGAACGCCGCTGCGAGTGCAAACAAGCCGCCGATTGTCCACGCGCCGAGGATGAGAAAGGGCGTGTGTACCTGGAGTGCCACCACCGACGGGTTCATAAAGATTCCCGAGCCGATGATGCCACCCATCACGATCATGGTGGCGTCGAATAGACCGAGTCTGCGCGCTAATTGTGTTTGGGCCATGGGGACAGGATTACAGTACCCTACTTTGGAAGTTGTATCCACAGATTACATAGATCGCTTTATAGAATCTGTGTAATCTGTGGTTAAGCTTGTTTTGACAGTGCACGACTCTTCCGCTACCCTTTTGCGTTTTGCTGAGAGGATTGAATTTTGTCTGCACACGCTGACGCTATTATCACCGCTGGACTGAGACCTGACCTCTTCGCCGGACGTGGTGTCCTGGCAAACAGCAAAACCCTTGTCTTCGCCGCACTCATCGTTCTGGTCATCGCCGGTTTTGGCTTTCGCGTCACCGGCCTCAGCGCCGAAGGCTTGTCCGAGGACGAGCTCAACAAACTCAACGCCGTCGCCGACTATCGCGCCAATGGTCTAACCGGCGCGAACGGCGAACATCCGATGCTGATGAAGGCCTGCCAGGCCGCGACGATCATCCTCGCTGAAAAGTGGAACAACATTTCGCCGGGCTTTCAAATCGCGCCTGAGACTGCGCTCCGACTGCCCGGCGCGATCGTTGGCGCGCTGAGTACGATCCTGCTCTTCCTGATCGTTTCCGAGCTATTTGGCACTGAAGTCGCGCTGATCGCGGCGGCGTTGTGGGCCTTCGATCCCATGGCCATCGGCTTTAATCGTATCGCGAAAGAAGACACGTTTTTGTTGTTCTTCTTTCTGCTGGCGAACGTGTTTTGGTTACGCGGGCAGCGCGTCGCTGAAAGCACGGACAGGAACCCGAATAAGTATTACTGGCTCACTGCCGCATCGTATGGCGCGATGGTCGCTTCGAAATATTTGCCACAGTTGATTGCGATCAGCCTGTGCTACTACTGGATGTTTCAGAGGCTTCCTCAAACGCGTTGGCGTCTTGGCAAGAAACGCATTCTCACTTTCTTCGCGATCATGGGCGTCGTGTTTCTGGTCCTGAGTCCGACAGTTTTACTTCCCGAAACGTGGAAGCAGATGGGATTGTTTGCGGGCGGTAAACGCGTCACTCACGACGGTTATGAGTTCATGAACCAACTGTACCCGCAGCGTGTTAGTGATTGGCTGAACGGCATTCCTGCTTACTTCTATTTCGTTTTCACTGGTGTGAAGCTGCCGCTGTTGACCGTATTGGGATTCCTTGCGGGTCTACCGCTGCTCTTCCGGCGCAAGCTGGGCGACGGGCGTTATTTCATTCTCTTCTGGTTCCTGTTGTGGGTGGTGGTGTTCGTTTTTCCAGGCGGAAAGTTTACGCGTTACTACACGACTGTGCTGCCGGCCGTGTTGATTACGAGCGCGCTCGGCATTCAATTCGTGGGGCGCTGGCTCGCGAACTGGGCCGGAAGCTTACGGCATTATGTTCCGGCAAGTCTCGCCGTGATTGTGATTGCGGCTTCAGTGATTAATTCTGTGAACGCCGCGCCACACTTTCGCCTGTTTACAAACTCAATTGGTGGCGGCATGACCTGGGCCGGTTATTACTTTCCCCACGATGAGTTTTACGATGCGAGCATGCGCGACGTAATGATTGAGATTGCCAATCGTGCTCGAACCGGCGCGCGTGTGGCGAGCGAGAGCCCGTCGTTGGCGACGTACTACGCGGAGCGCGCAAACCGACCAGATCTCGTCTGCGTCTCTTTGTCCGACCCGGATGCAATCAAACAACTTGCGGCTGGCGACTACGTGATCGTCGCTCGCGGCCGCCGGTACTTCAGCAACGACCAAATCATCTCCACCCTCCGCGACCACTCCACCCCCATCACCGAAATCAAACTCGGCCCCGTCCCCTCCGCGAAAATCTACGAACTTTATTAGCCACAAAAAGGCACAAAAAGCACAAAAAA
>DATHTI010000068.1:0-5644 GCA_035463335.1 Pyrinomonadaceae bacterium
GAGTAGTTCGCGACACCGCTCCGCTGCTGCTTCCACTTCGGGGGCAAGCCCCATCGTGGTTGCCGTCTTCCGCAGGCGTTCTTTCCTCCGCCAGAAACGAGCCAGCCTGATCGCGCGCACGAGGATGAAAAGTGCATATGCGAGTACGAGAAAGAGAACGATGCGGCGTGGTGGTCACCGTCCGTGTGCGCCGGGTACCAATATGGTCAACGCTTAAATTCTCTTGCGAGGCCGTATTGCTAACTCGACCCTGCGCTACGGCGCTCGGTACTGTGTGCGGCTGAACGCTTGAGATCCATGAAGGCACATAGCGAGTTGCAGTCAGTAGTGGCACGAGCAGAGAAATCACGAGCGCAAAGACCCACAGCGCATGCTGGTAACGTGCCGGCCCATTCTTCAGTAGACGCGATGCCAGCGCTGCAATAGCCGCGATGACCGCAATCTGCCAGCACGAATTCAAAACAAAATTCAGGATGAGCTCGCTAGTCCTTAGCATCTCGGTCTTCCTTCTCGATCAACGCATGGAGCTCTGCGAGCTTCTCGGGCGTTAGATGTTTCTCCTGCAGCAGGTTCATCACGAGCCCTTCAGCCGAGCCGCCAAAAAGTCGATCGATGAACTCGCGCACGGCGTGGCCCGTGAACTTCGTACGGCTGACGGCGGGTTTGTAAATGTAAGCCTTGTCTTTGAGTACCCGCTTAACTTTCTGCTTGCGATGCAGGACGGTGAGCATCGTCTGGACAGTGGTGTAAGCCAGGTCGCGCTTCAGCTCTTTTTGCACCTGCTGGACGGTGGCAGGCCCGGTTTCCCAGAGCACCTGCATGATCTCCAGCTCCAGCGGTGTCATCTGTTCACTCTTCCGACGCGGCATTGAACCTCCTAAGACTTTAGGTGGAGACAATAGCGCACCAGGAGAGGCGTGTCAACTAAAACTTTAGTAGGTCGCGAATGAACGCGGATTAGTCGCTGCCGTAACGGATTTCCATGTGGCGGATGCGATAGGCGGCCAGGACGAGCACGATGACCGTTACCACCAGCATGCTCGGAATCGCGATGTAAGCGGGTGTTGGATCGGCAACCACCGCGAAGGGACCTTCAGAAATCGGCACCGGCACGAGCGAGTTGAGATAGTGGATCACGCTCACCTTTTTCAAGAGCGGCGGCAGGAGGAAGTTGAGCCACTCCCAACCGTAAAGCAAAAGCGCCGGAATGATAGGATTGCGAATAAACAGACCAACGACGAGGAAGAAAGCACCGTAACCGACGCACGCGAGCATCGTGACGCCCGCGTAAGTCAAAAGCTGCGCGAGCCCACGGCCCTCGGTGAAGTAACGCACGCTCTGCGAGTAAACGTGAGGGAAATAAAGCAGCAGCATTGCCACGACCGTCGTCGTCGTAAAGAGAATGATCGTAGTCACCAGACCTGACAGATACTTGCCGACGACCAGCACTTCTCTTCGCACGGCGCTCAGGAAGTAATAGTGTAAGCTGCGGTCGACCAGCTCACCGCGAAACAGGTTCATGAAGATCCACGCCGAACCGAAGAAGATTAGCGTGCGCAGAAACAGAACGTTGTAAATGGTTGAGTAGACGACGCTGTAATTGTTGAAATCTCGCCACTCTTGTCCGGGCGGCGTGAACGGCGCGAAAAGCAGGAGGGGGATGAGCGGCGACAACGCAATCAGATAGATCAAGATCGAGCGACGGCTCAGAAAGTTCTTCTCGATCTCGAGACGAAAGATCGCGCCGATCTGCCGGAGCCAGAGTCCCCAGCGCGAAGGCATCTGTTCAGATGTGGCTTGAGCTACCTCAACCGCAGAACTCATTCACTAAACTCCTAGGCGCTGCCGCCTGTCGTTCCAATCAGGTACTGGTAAACCGCGCTTAGATCGTCGTCAACCGGCGCCACTGACTCTACATTCACTTCACCTTCAGCAACCGCATGATTCAACAACAGGTAGAAACGATCTGCATCGCGCGTCTTTACAAACAGACCACGCCGGTCGTCGTGCAACCGTGCTTCGACGACGTGATTCTGTGCAAAAACATATGCCGCAAGTTTCGCCGGCTGATCGCAACGGATCAAGATCTGCATCGGATGCTCTTCCATCTCGTCGCGCACGCCGTGAATATTGCCTTCGGCAACGATGTAACCATTGTTCAGCAACACAACTCGGTCTGACATCATGTCAACCTCGTGCAGGATGTGCGACGAGATGATCAGGTGCAGACCTTCCGACGCGAGTTTACGAAACAGCGCGATCGTCTCGGCGCGCACCATCGGATCGAGACCGTTGAGTGGCTCGTCGAGAATCAAAACTGCCGGCTGGTGTGCGATCGATTGTGCGAGCCGAATGCGCTGTCGCATGCCCTTGCTGTATGCCGCCACTTTGCGATCTGCTGCCTCAGCGAGATTCACGCGCTCGATTGCAACCTGGGCCAGATCCGCCGCCTGTTTTCGATTGAAACCGTGGACGAGCAGAAACGACGTAATAAACTCGCGCCCCGTCACGCCTCTCGGGAAGGAATCGAACTGCGTGCAGTAACCGACTTTGCGAAACAGTTTCTCCGGCTCATCGGTTGGAATACCCAGGAGCGTGATCGAGCCGCGCGTTGGTCGCAGCAGTCCCGTCATCAGGTTCATCAACGTCGACTTCCCTGCGCCGTTCGGCCCAACGAGACTCGTGATCCCGGGCGCGATCTGGAGGTTAACTCGATTCACTCCGAGTATCTCGCCGTAGAACTTCGAGACATTGTCGAAGACGATGAGCTGTTCGGTGGAAGCCATTAACGAACCACCTCGTAAGCTTTCACTTTCCAGTGCAGGATTGCCAGACAAATCGCACTAAAGATAAATAGCACTGCCCAGCAGACCCACAGCGGCGGCTCCAGAAGCTGCACTTCTCTGATCACGTTGCCCTCGAAGTCACCTATTTGAATCGTGCCGGTAACCCGATCGAAAGTGCCGAACAAGCCGGCCGTTACATTGCCCATCAGGGCGAACAGGCTAATGACGTTGGCCCACCGTGTTTGGAAAATAAGATTGACGATGCCTGCGAATACTGACGGGATAAAAACGAGGCCCAGCATCGCCCCGCTCGCCACAATGCGCCACTTCAAAAGCGCTGAGACCGTTTGCGAAAGCAAGCTCAGCAACAGGATCCACACGAGGCCACCGATTATGATCGCACTCGCGATCCAGAGATTGCTGCGAAACCACGCAAACCCTTCCAGGTACGATTGAAAGAGAAACATCAATAACTGCGGCACCCACGTGATCCACGACAACAGGATCAACAACACTGACATCTTGCCCATCACGTACTCAGTTCGTGTAAACGGGCGGCAAAGATACAGCGGCAGGGCGTTGTTTCTGAGGTCGCGTGAAACCAGTGGTGGTCCAACGAGCAACGCCACAAAGAACGCAAAGCCACCCTGGATGTTGACGAAATACTGAAAGAACGAGCCGTCGATGGGTATCAACTGCCTCGCGTTGAGATTCATGATCGCGAGTGCAGTGACGTTGTGGTGCAAATAGATCAGAACTGCTTCAACCAACAGCGGTATGAAACAGATAACGTAGAACGCCGTGAAGAACTTGGAGTTGAAGACACCTCGAAGCGTGTGCCGCGGGATGATTAAAAAGCGGTTCCGCTCGGAGGTTAATTTGCCTTTATACGGCTTGTACGTCTGTTCATAAACCGCCATAGCCGTTCTCCATTGCCTTCAGGAAAATGTCTTCGAGCGAGTCGCGCTTGTAACTCAAACGCCTGAGTTGCACCTGCTGTTCTTCGGCAAGACGGTAAAGGTCGCGCACCTCCACGCCTTGCTGCAACACGATCTTCAATCGATGATCACCTGATCGAGCGTACTCACAACCGAGTTTCTCAATTGCTTTGACAAACTTCTCCTGATCGCCGCGCGTTTCGAGCATGAGAAACTTGCGATTGGATTTACGTTCCTCTTCGAGATTGCAGTAGACCGCGATCTCGCCGTCTTTCAAAATCAAAATCTCGTCACAACACTCTTCCACGTCGAGCAACAGGTGCGACGACAGGACGATGTGCGCGTGCCCGCTGTCGCGAATCTCGCGTATCAACTTGATCATACGCAGGCGCGCCGGCGGATCGAGCCCGTTTGTCGGCTCGTCGAGAAAGATGAGTCGCGGGCCGTGAACGATCGCCTGCGCAAGCTTCGCGAGCTGCTTCATGCCGAGTGAATAAGTCTCGAGACGTCGATAACGTGCCTCGCCAAGTCCGACGTAAAAAAGCGCTTCGTGCGCGCGCTCCAAAGCGGCTTCCGGAGGCAGTCCTGACAGCTCACCCATGAGTCGAACGAAGTGGACTGCATTCATCTTCGCGATGAACGAGTCGCGCTCCGGCATGTAACCAATCAACGATCGAATCTGTTTCGTCTGATCGACGATGTCCATGCCGAATATCTGCGCGGTGCCCGATGATGGCGCGTGAAATCCGAGGAGCGTGTGAATCAGCGTCGTCTTGCCCGCACCGTTTGGACCGAGCAGACCAATCGCTTTGCCACGAAGATCGCCGCGAAGGTTTTTCAGTATTGGCCGGCGACCGAAAGTGACGCTGAGACCGTGAAGATCGATTACCGGCGGCTCGACGTAAGCCATTTGATCTTTGATCGGTTCCTCTGGAACCGAAGCGGGGAGTGCCATACTCTTTTTATAACGCTGTGTTCTGATAATTCCAAACGAAACTGAGCCCGAAGATCGTGCCCATCAGTAGAAAAGCAACAATGGATGCTAACGCATCTGAGGCTGCTAAAGTTCTGCCGATGGCAAATATTTCGATCAGGAACACAGGTGTGTTGAGTACGACAGCGGAAGCGAGTGGAAAGAGTAGCGCCGGCTTGCATCCGCCCAGGCGTTGGCGCAGCCAGAAGAGAGACGGCGCATACGCTAGAGAGAACAGCAGCGCCGCCATTATCATCGATGTGACTGTAACGCTGAGGCCTTGTCCGTTCGCTGTATAGAAACTCGAGAGGATCAGGAGTCCGAACAACCACGAGACGAGGGACATTAAAACGAGCTTCATTTTAAAACTTTCTTAGCCGCGGATGACACGGATCATCCGCGGCTAATTTTAAGACCCCTTACTTCTTGTTACCCATGCCCCGCTGGATGATGTGTTGCATCTCGAGCGCGTTGGGCATACCCAGGAGCGTTGCCGGACCAAGTCCGAATGGTCCACCCTCACTGTTCGCCATGAACGTGATGCTGTCGCCTTGCGCGTAAGCGTAAGCGAGTGTCGGCGCCATATCAGCCGCGATCGATTTGATCGCCTGCTGTGGGCCGCTCGGCAAATTCTGCGCAGCCGTCGCAACACCTGCCGGAACAAGTCCGCCAATGTTGTGATAGAAGACTGCCGAGAAGTTTGCGTTACCGTCAGCCGGTAAGCCCGCCGTGAACTTCGCTGACCGCAACAGCGACAAACCGTTCTCCTGCGAGCGCAAAGCTCTTTCGATGAGCGCCCTGCTTGGACCAACGATCAAGTACCCGTTAGCGTAAACGTAGTTCACCTGGAGCGCTCCGAAATCCACGGATTGCAGTGTGTAGTACGTTCTGCCTCCGACGTCGGCTTTTTCCCAGGTCAACCCTGATTTGCCGAAGTACGCAGCCTG
>DATHTI010000069.1:0-3302 GCA_035463335.1 Pyrinomonadaceae bacterium
TAACGTTCAACTGCGTCCAGGCAAGCGCCCGCGGCCGATCGCGCTGCGCATGAACGTTGGAGATTGTCTCCAGGTCAACTTTACAAACCTGCTGGCCGCAGATCCTGCGGACGTTAATTCATTTGCCGCCAACAACGCGCCGGCCACGCGCACGGCTTCAACGCACGTCATGGGTCTGGAACTCGTCGGCTCGATCCTTTCTGACGGTTCCAACATCGGACAGAACCAGAGCAGTCTCGTTGCACCAGGCGCATCGACCACCTACAGCTATACCGCGCAGCGCGAGGGCAATCACCTGCTTTATTCGACCGCCGCAACTACAGGCGGCGAAGGTGACGGCGGCTCGCTGGCAATGGGCCTTTTCGGTTCGGTTAACGTCGAGGCAAAAACTGCCGAGTGGTATCGCTCGCAACTAACCGCCGAGGAAATGGCGCTCGCAACTGAGAAGAACGAGGATGGTACGCCGAAGAAGACCGCGGCTGGACACCCGATTCTCAACTACGACGCCGTGTACCCAGCGGGTCATCCCCGCGCGGGTCAACCGATCGTGAAGATGCTCGATGCCGACAACAACATCGTACACACGGATTTGAATGCGATTATCACGGGCCCAAACAAGGGCCGTTTTCCCGCGGGCACCTATCGTCCGAATCCGGTCGAGCCTGATCGCGATCAGCCGTTCCGCGAGTTTACCGTCGTCTATCACGACGAGATCAAAGCAATCCAGGCATTCCCGCAGTTTGAAGATCCGGTTCTTTCGCACACGCTTTACAGCGTCAAAGACGGCTTCGCCATCAACTACGGCACGGGCGGCATCGGCGCGGAAATTCTGGCCAACCGTCTCGGCGTCGGTCCGATGGCCAACTGCACTGAATGTAAGTACGAAGACTTCTTCCTATCGGCCTGGGCTGTAGGCGACCCCGCGCAGATCGTCGATGTGCCGGCGAACACCAAAGACGGCGACGGCAACCTGGTCACGGGCGCAAAGGCGACGAAAGTCCTTTTCCCGGATGATCCGTCAAACGTCCATCACAGCTATCTCAACGACCACGTAAAGATGCGAGTGGTCCATGCAGGTCCGAAAGAACACCACATCCACCACTTGCACGCACACCAGTGGTTGAATACGCCCGACAGCGACAACTCCAGCTATCTTGATAGTCAGGCTTTTGGACCAGGCTATTCATTTACTACCGAGATCGCGCACGGCGGCACCGGCAATCGCAATAAGACGCCGGGCGACTCGATTTTCCATTGCCACTTTTACCCGCACTTCGCACAGGGCATGTGGGAAATGTGGCGCGCGCACGACGTCTTCGAAGAAGGCACGCAGCTCGACGGTGATGGCCGTCCAGTTGATGGCGCTCGCGCTTTGCCCGACGGCGAAATTGCTAAAGGCACTCCGATTCCCGCACTCGTGCCACTGCCGACGATAGCGATGCCTCCGATGCCAACCGCGGAGTTCAAAGGCTATCCGTTCTACATTCCAGGCGTAGCCGGACACCGTCCGCCGCACCCGCCGCTCGACACGATCGATGACGGTGGTCTACCGCGTCACCTTATTGTTGGTGGCGAGGCAGAGAGCGTCGAAACGCGTCTCGATTTCAACAAGGAGATCTTAGTGGCTGATGCTAAGGCGCTTCCCGAGAACGGAACGCCCGAAGAGATCGCTGCCATGAACTTTCACGCGCAGAAGCAGGTCTCGACCTTCCGTCCGGATGGCACTGCTGCCAACTTTGCGCTGAACGGCCTTCCGCCCAAGCCCGGCGCGCCCTTCGCTGATCCGTGCCGCGACGATTCGGGTAACGCGGTGGGACGCGCACGCTTGTATAAGGGCGCCGCGATTCAGCTTGACCTCAAGTTGAACAAAGCGGGCTGGCACTTCCCGCAGTCGCGCATCCTGACGTTGTGGGGTGATGTTGCTCCGACTCTGGCAGGTACGCGCGCACCGGAGCCACTGTTCTTCCGCGCTAACACGAACGACTGTATTACGTTTCATCACACAAACCTGACACCGCACATTTACGAGCTCGACGACTTCCAGGTGCGCACGCCGACCGACATCATGGGCCAGCACATTCACCTCGTGAAGTTTGACGTGACCTCTTCAGACGGCGCGGGTAACGGTTTCAACTATGAAGACGGCACGTTCGCTCCAGGCGAAGTTCTCGAGCGCATACATGCCATTAACGCCGGCGGCGGTTTGCAGGCCTTCAACAGCACGACGAAGACTCAGCTCGAAGCCAGGCCGCACCCGTTCTTCGGAACTCTCGGCGCTCAGACAACCGTGCAGCGTTGGTTCGCCGACCCGACCCTGAATCTGGCGGGCAAAGATCGCACGCTCGGTACCGTCTTCTCGCACGATCACTTCGGACCGTCGACGCACCAGCAGGCCGGGCTCTATGCCGGTCTCGTGACAGAGCCCGAAGGTTCAATTTGGAAACATAATGAAACCGGCGAAACGCTCGGCGGACGGTTTGACGGTGGTCCAACCACGTGGCAGGCGGTGATTCAGACGCAGAACGTTGCGGACAGCTATCGCGAGTTCCTGCTCGAGTTTGCCGATTACACGCTGGCTTACAAAGCTGGTGGCGGCGTTAACGGTGACGGTCATCCAATTCCTGATCCGGCAAACGCTATCAATCCACCGGCGCGAGAAGAAGCGGCTCTGCCGATCAACATCAAGAAGGCTGATGAGTGTCCCGGTGGCGTTCCGCTCCCGTGCCCTGAAGCAGTTTCGGCTGCCGACCCCGGCACGATGACTGTTAATTACCGCAATGAGCCTGTCGCCCTGCGCGCACAGGATCCGGCGACAAACACACAGGCCGCAGGCGACGCAGGCGATCTCTCGAACGTCTATCGTTCGGATGTCACACGCGCTAATGCGGCATTGAACACGCAGCCCGGTTTCTACCCGGCGCTAACGGGCGGACTACAAGGTGGCGACCCGTTCACTCCGCTGATGCGTGCCTATGAGGCTGACAAGGTGCAGGTTCGCATTCTCGTCGGTGCTCACGAAGAAAGTCACAACTTCAATATCCACGGTCAGAAGTGGCTCTACGAGCGCAGCGATCCGAATTCGGGTTACCGCAATTCGCAGTCGATGGGCATCTCCGAGCACTTCGAGTTCGAGCTGCCGGGTATCTCCGCAGTTAAGGGCAACATCCCGTTTGCGGATTACATGTATCAGCCGGGCGGTTCCGTGGATAACCAATGGAATGGCACGTGGGGAATCTTGCGTGCTTACAACGGTGGTTTGGGCCTCCAGCCTGACCTTCAACCGCTGCCGAACAATTCAGACG
>DATHTI010000070.1:0-14741 GCA_035463335.1 Pyrinomonadaceae bacterium
CGAATTTGCATCACGCTGGCCGGCGCTTGCTGAAGCGCGACTCGTTACAGTTGTAGGCGACGGCGCCGCAAATAACATCGGCGCGGGTTGTTCGACGAAAGACAGGATCGCGTTGATGATCGGCACGTCTGGTGCCATGCGAGTAGTGTTTGCGGGTGGACCACCGCATAAGCTTGCGCCGGGTTTGTGGTGTTATCGAGCGAGCCGCGAGCGCGTAGTTGTTGGTGGTGCATTGTCAGATGGTGGCGGCGTTGTGCAGTGGCTAATCGATTCGCTGAATCTTGATCGCACCGCGTTAGACGAAGAGATCGCCGCGCTCGAGCCCGACGCGCATGGATTGACAGTGTTGCCCTTCTGGTCGGGCGAGCGGAGCACTGGATGGCTTGCTGACGCGCGCGGTGGAATCTTCGGACTGCGACAACAGACCACGCCGATCGAGATCGTGCGTGCAGTGCTCGAGTCGATCGCATATCGATTCGCGTTGATCGCGCGTGGGCTTGATGAAGTTGCACCAGGCGCGACGATTGCTGCTTCGGGGAATGCGCTTCGATCGTCGCCGGTGTGGTTGCAGATTATTGCGGATGTTTTAGGCCGGCCGTTGCTGCTTGGCGGATCTGCGGAAGCGTCGAGTCGCGGCGCTGCCTTGCTTGCGCTGGAGGCGGTGGGCAAAATAGCAAGTATTGAGGAAGATCAATTTGCAGTCGACCAGGTGTTTCAGCCTGACATGTCGCGTCATGCCCTTTACAAGCACGGGCTCGCACGCCAGGAGGAACTCTACAATCGACTTTATGAGCACAAAAGGCACAAATAAAACCACAAAAAGCACCAAAACTTTTTGTGAATCTGACGGTTTGTGGTTAATAGAAGCAAATTGTTTTTGTGACTTTTGTGCCTTTGTGTACTAAGAGGACCAACTAAATGAGCGCGCCGGTGCAGAAAGAAAACTCAAACATCAATCCCGAACTCGATCAACTTTGCATCAACACCATCCGTGCCCTGACACTCGACGCTGTTCAAAAAGCCGAGTCGGGCCATCCGGGTCTGCCGCTGGGCGCGGCGCCGATGGCTTACGTGCTTTGGACGCGCTTCCTGCGTCACAACCCACGTAACCCGAAGTGGGAAAATCGCGATCGCTTCCTGCTTTCCGCCGGTCACGGCTCGATGTTGATCTACTCGCTGCTGCACCTGACCGGTTACGATCTTCCGCTCGATGAGCTGAAGAACTTCCGCCAGTGGGGCTCGAAAACTCCCGGCCATCCGGAATACGGACTCACGCCCGGCGTCGAGATCACCACCGGACCGCTGGGCCAGGGCTTCGCGAATGGCGTCGGTATGGCAATGGGCGCCGCGCACCTCGCCGCAAAGTTCAACAAAGAAAGTTTCCCGCTCATCGACTCTTATGTTTACGCGATCGTTTCCGACGGCGATTTGATGGAAGGCGTCGCTGCTGAAGCCGCGTCGCTCGCCGGACATTTGAAACTCGGCAAGTTGATCTATCTCTACGACGACAACCAGGTGACGATCGAGGGCTTCACCAGTCTCGCGTTCAGCGAAGACGTGCCGAAGCGTTTTGAAGCATACGGCTGGCACACGCAAACCGTCGCCGACGGCAACAATCTCGACGAGATCGAGAAAGCGATTCGCGCGGCCCAGTCGGTGACTGACAAGCCGAGTTTGATTTCAGTCAAGACTGTGATCGGCTTTGGCATGCCGACGCAGGGAACACGCAAAGCACACAGCGATGCGCCGGGCGAGGATGCAGTGCGCGAAACGAAGCGACACCTCGGCTGGCCTGAAGACAAGCAGTTTTACATTCCTGACGAAGCGCTAGCGCATTATCGCGAGGCGATCGCGCGTGGCGAGCAACTCGAGTCGGAGTGGAACGATCTCGTTGAAAAATACGAGCAGGCACATCCGGAAGAAGCCAAAACCTGGCGCGAGATGATGAGCGGCGAGCTGCCGGCGGGTTGGGAAGATCACTTGCCGAAGTTTGAAGATGCGAAGCCGGTAGCGACGCGTGTTGCGAGTGGTGAAGTGATAAACGCGCTCGCTGAGGCGTTGCCGATGCTGATCGGTGGATCGGCGGATCTTGGCGTGTCGAATAATACTGACATCAAGTCGAGTCATAGTTTTGAGGCGGGATCGTACGACGGCCGCATCTTTCACTTTGGCGTGCGCGAGCATGCGATGGGATCGACGCTCACGGGCATCTCGTTGAATGGTGGCTTAATTCCGTATGGCGGAACGTTCATGACGTTTTCCGATTACATGCGTCCCGCGATTCGGCTGGCGGCGCTTTCGGAAGTGCAGGTGATATACGTTTTTACGCATGATTCGGTCGGGCTGGGTGAAGATGGACCAACGCATCAACCGATCGAGCACCTAGCGGCGTTGCGCGCGATACCGCACCTGTTTGTGATTCGTCCGGCGGATCCGGCGGAGGTGAGTGAAGCGTGGCGCATCGCGATATTGCGGCGTCACGCGCCGACGGCCCTCGCGTTGACGCGACAGAAAGTGGCGGTGATCGATCGGAAGAAGTTTGCGAAAGCGGATGGGGTGAGACGTGGGGCTTATGTGCTTGCGGATGCAGAAAACCCACGTTTGATCTTGTTGGCGACGGGATCGGAAGTTTCACTCGCGCTCGAGGCGTGGCAGAAGTTGCAAGAGGAAGGTGTGGCAGCGCGTGTTGTGTCGATGCCGTGTTGGGAATTGTTTGAGGAGCAGCCGCAGGAGTATCGCGATCAGGTTCTAATGCCTGCCGTTAGTGCGCGGCTCGCGGTTGAGGCTGGTGTGCGGCAGGGTTGGGATCGATATGTTGGACCACAGGGTGACGTGATTTGTTTGGATCGATTTGGGGCGTCCGCGCCGGGAGATGTGGCGCTGAAGTACCTCGGATTGAATGTTGATAACGTTCTCCAACGCGCCCGGGCACTGACCGCCAGTTAGACAGGATTACAGGATTTACAAGATTTACAGGATGAGAATTGCAGTCGGAGCAGATCATGGTGGTTATCCGCTCAACGAACGGGTGATTGCAGAATTAACGCAAGCGGGCCATCAAATAACGGACTTCGGCACGCACGACGGCTCCATTCCTGACGATTATCCCGACTACGCAATCCAGGTTGGCAAAGCCGTGCAGGACGGCGTCGCCGAGATCGGCATTTTGATCTGCGGCAGTGGTGTCGGCGCCGCTGTTGCCGCAAACAAACTTCAAGGCATTCGCGCAGCGCTCTGCGGCGACACGTATTCCGCACACCAATCACGCGAACACGACGATTGCAATGTGCTGTGTCTGGGCGCGCGTGTGGTTGGAGTTGAGCTCGCGCTCGAGATTACTCGGGCCTTCGTAGCTGCGAGGTTTACGGGTGAAGAACGACACCGCCGCCGTCTCGCCAAAGTTCAGGCTCTCGAAACGAATTGCAACGCGCCCGGCAACACCTGAAACTGCACGGGCGTCACGCCGCGTACATTTCCATCCGCTTCCAACGGCATCGCATCCTGTTGCAGGAACGTTTCGATACGCGCAATCGTCCCTTGCGTGATCGTGACCTTTGGATTGTTCACATGGCCGCCAGTGTGCACGCGCGAGAGCTCAGTCACGACATTCACGCGCGACAAACCCGAAGCCGTGATCACGTCGAGCTTGCCATCGTCGATACGCGCGTCGGGCGACAGCATCATGCCTCCGCCCGCGTAAAGCCCGTTCGCAACTGCGACGAGGTTCATTGATCCATCTGCCATAATGCGGCCGTCAATCGTCACTCGCACGCGTCGCTCACGCCAGGCGGCCAGAGCACCAACGGCAGCATATACAAACCGAAACTCACCGGAGAAGTTGCGCATAAACTTCCCTTGCGCCGCGACTCTTCCGGCCGTCTCGCCGCCGATGCCCATTGTTGAAGCATTGAAGCAAATAAACGGCTTTTCGTAGTCGTTACAACGCCCGTAAAGCACATCCATCGCTCGTACAACCGCGGCGCTCTCACCCCGTGAACGGGCGATAACGGTTTCGATCCAGTCTTGCAGTGGCGCGCGTTTGCCGAGCAGTCCCCGGGCGAAGTCGTTGCCCGTGCCGGCAGGAAGTAAGGCTAGTGTGGCATTTGGATTTACAGGCGTTGGAAGAACGTCGAGATCGTCGTTGAATTCGAAAAAGCCTTCAGCCGTTTCGCTGAGCGTCCCATCGCCGCCAACAACGACGACAGACTCAACACCAGATCTCAGCGCCGCGCGCGTCTGCAACGTCGCATCACCGGGACCTGTAGTTTCGTAAGCTTGATACTCAACGCGGGCCGCGTCGAGTTGTTTTTGAATGGTGGGCCACAAGCGCCGCGCTCGGGCGGCGCTGTGGTTGATGACTATTAGATCAGCCGCGGGCACGAGCACGGCTTGCGGCCTGGGCCAGCTCACGCGCGCGAGGCATCGCATCGACTGCGCGCGAGATCTGCGGGTCGCTGTCGTTGAAAACCTGCGTCGCGGTCCGGTAACCGTATGCCGCCGAAAGTATGTTGTAACGCAACTGCATTTCCGCGTACGCACGCATCTTGTCGAGCTGCTCGGGCGTCGTCTTGTAATTCGGCTTCGCCGCCGCAAACTTCTTCAGCTCCCGGAAGAGCGCATCCGTAACCGGATAGTCCTCGTTCACGAGCTCGTGATCAAACTCGATCGCGCTTTGGATCTTGTATTCCTCGAAATTCTGAATACGTCCATTGGTCAAGTCGAGCGCAAACGCAAACAGCACGTCGCGGAGGTTTCGCTCAGCAGCGGTGATCGTGCCCGGCTTAACTACTTCGTCAGGTGCAATTCCGCCGCCGCCGTAAACAGCACGTCCGGTATCGGTGTGGCTCTCCGGTCCGGTCGGCGTTGCAGGCTGATTCTGTTGCTTGTCAGCAGCGAGACCGCCGGGGAAGTAGTAGTTGTAGAAACCACCGTTGGAATAGTCACGCTGGATCAGTCGACCTGACGGCGTGAAGTACTTCGCGATTGTCAGCAACAGCGCCGAGTCGTAATCCAACTGGAATGGAAACTGTACGAGACCTTTGCCAAACGTCGTCTCACCGACGATCAGCGCGCGATCGTGATCCTGGAGCGCGCCCGCAACGATCTCTGCCGCCGAAGCCGTTTCACCATTGACCAGAACGACGACAGCAACGTTGTCAGGATTCTCGTTCACGGCCGCATACGACTGCGAGCTGTCGCGGAAACGTCCTCGTTGCGAAACGATCATCTGGCCGCGTTGCAGGAACGTGTTGGCCACGCGAACGGCCTGAATCAACAGTCCGCCGCGATTGCCGCGCAGGTCCAGCACGAGCATGTTCATGCCCTTGCGGTGCAGGTACTTCAGGGCCTGATCAAACTCGTCGGCCGTAGTCAGGTTGAAACCGCCGGTCATCGCCACATAGCCGACGCCCTGCTTCAGCATGTAAGCCTGTGAGATTGACGGCAGCGAAACGGCATCGCGAACGATGCTCACAGTTTCAGACTGCTTCGTCGCCTCATGTTCGACCGTGACTTTGACGGTCGTGCCGCGCGGGCCGAGCAAAAACTTTCGCACTTCCGGATAGGTCTTGCCCCTCATCGAGTTACCGTCGATGGCCGTAATGCGGTCGCCAAATCGCAGGCCGGCGCGAGCGGCGGGCGATTCCGGGAAGGTGGCGCGAATGTAAGTGTTAACTTCCTTGCCGTCGCGAAGGTCTTCGATGGTGGCCCCGATGCCGAAGTATTCAGAGCGCTGCTCGGTTCGGAAGGAAGCGTATTCAGCCGGATCGAAATAGGTCGAATGCGGATCCAGCACGCTCAGCATGCCGCTAATCGACGACTTGAAGACTGCGTTGTAATCCAGTTTTCTGCCGTCGATATGGTTTGACTGGATTACGGCGAGGGCCTCGGCAAGGTCGCTCTTGATCGCGGGTCCGGTAGGACTCGCCTTCGTGGCTGCCGAGCCTGTGGGTGCCGGGCGATCTGTACTACGCCGGGCGGATCTGTTTTGCTGGGCAATAATTAACGCAGGAACTGCCAGGGCAATAACGAGGAAGAGTATTCCCGGGGCAAAAGACCTTTTTCTCACGCAACCCTCCTAAAACCGAAAAACCTGTAAATCGTTGGTTCTGACCGTGTGGGCCGGGTCCGGTCGGAACACGGGGACGCCAGAATAACACGAAGCAGCGGACGTTTTGAATGTACGCAGGGCGCTGGACGAAGTTTTCTGAAAAATCGCCGTAGGCATGTAGATGCCGCCTGGAAACTTTTGGTCGCCCGCAATCCGAAGCTTATTTAGCCACAGATTACCCGGATGAAAAGAGCGATTTGTGTTTACCTGTGTAATCTGTGGCTAAAAAGTCTTATATTGGGTGCAAGCTTTCACACGACAGTTCGACGGAGGATCTGAATGTCCACGACATTAAACCGGGATAGTCTTTTGTCTTTTGCCAACTCGCACCGTGAAGAATACGAATCGCTGCTGCGTCGCTTTGTTGAGCTCCCCACAGTCTCCGTCGATCCGAATCACCTGGAAGACATCAGAAAAGGCGTCGATCTCACGGTCGAAACGATCGAGGGCTACGGCGGCAAAGCCGAGGTTTATCGCGCCGAAAAGGGAAATCCGGTGGTTCACGGCGTCTTCGGCAACGAGAAGAACGTGCCGACCGTCACCGTTTACAACCACATCGACGTGCAGCCCGCGTCGAAAGAAACCGAGCCATGGGAAACCGAGCCGTTTGTGTTTACCAAAAAGGGTGACACTTACTACGGCCGCGGCACTACTGACGACAAAGGCCCCGCGCTGAGCGCGCTCTTCGGCGCACGTGCGGCGATGGAAGCGAATGTTCCCGTTAACATTCGTTTCCTTTGGGAGTTTGAAGAGGAGATCGGTTCGCCGAACTTCGAAAAGATCATCACGAAAGCGAAATCGAACCTGCGCACGGATTCGGTGGTTGTGTCTGACACGGTTTGGGTGTCGCGAGACCGCCCGGCAAGCTCTGCGGGGTTGCGCGGACTGCTCGGCTTCATTCTCAGGCTCGAAACCGGAACGACTGATACCCACTCGGGCGAAACCGGCGGCGCCTCGCGTAATCCGATTGCTGAGCTGGCGCAGCTTATCACCGAGCTGTACGACGTGCGCACCGGCAAAGTCAAAATTAGAGGCTTTTACGACGACGTTATTCCGCCCACGAAAAAGGAGCTGCAAGACTGGGCGAACTGCGGCTTCACGACCAAGGCATTCAAGAAAGCGCATCATTTGAAAAAGCTTCGCTCGGAAGATCCGCTCGAGCTGATGAAGCGCATCTGGGGCATGCCGACGCTGGAGATTCACGGCATCGTCGGCGGATACCAGGGGCCGGGTTTGAAGTCGATTGTGCCGCCGCGTGCGGAGTTAAAAGCATCGTGCCGTTTAGTACCGGTTCAGGATCCGGCGAAGATCAAGAAACAGATCGCGGCGGCGGTGAAAGAAAAGAACCCTGACGTGGTGGTTCATTTTGAGCATGCGGCACCGGCGTTTCGGACGGTACTCGAAGGCGAGCTGCCGCAGGCGCTAAAGCGTGCCATCAAGTTTTCGTTTGGAAAAGAGGCGGTGTTCGTGCGCGATGGGGGGACAATCGGGGCGATGACAAGTATCGAGAAAGTGTTGAACTGCCCGGTGCTCTTCCTCGGTTTATCTCTACCCGAGCACGGCTACCACGCACCGAACGAGAATTTCGACTGGCAACAGGCTTCCGGCGGGATGGTCGCGTTCGCGAAATACTTCGAAGAGATCGCGAATTTAAAATCCGCGTAATCCGTGGTTAGGTATTAGATCAGACACGAGAGCCGTTCCTCATTTAAGGCGACGAAGCCAATCTTTTCGTAAAAGCGGCGCGCCTCGGGATTTTGCAGGTGCACGGCGACGTCAATGCGCGTGACGGCCTCTCGCCTTAACTGCTCCTTCAACTGCTTAAGCATCTCCGTACCGGTGCCCTTCCCGCGCCGGTCCGGCTTCACCGAAACATCATCAAGCTTCGCCACGACCGAGCCCATCGACGTCGAGATCGCATAACACACCACACAAGTCCCGGCGACGCCATTCTCGTCATAAGCCATCCACACAAAGCCCAGCTCCGGATGCTCGAGAAACAGGTCGAGCGCGTTGTTCAACCCCTGCAACCCGAGATCGCCATATGCCTGGCTGCTCGCCAGATAATGCTCGTCCTCGCTCAGAAAATCAGTGAGCATCTGGAACGCATCAGCCACATCCGCGGCGTGCATTTTTCGACACGTCAAATTCACGGGCATAATCATGCCATAACAAATTCGAAATCCGAACCGTCGGTGCTATAATCCCGCCTCCGCATTCCGAGTAGTTTCCAATCCTTAACGCGCAGGTCAGGAGCCATGAGAAAAACAACTACCGCTCTCTTCGCCGTAGCCCTCTTTATTTTCACCACCATGTCAGCATTTGGCCGCGAGGCGCGGCTGGTGCGCTATCCCCATTACCACAACGGCCGGGTCGTCTTCAGTTATCTCGGAGACATTTGGACCGCTGACGAAAATGGCCAGAACATTCAACGCCTGACGGTCAACCGGGCGCGTGATGTTTACGGGCGCTTCTCGCCGGACGGAAAGTGGATTGCATTCTCGAGTGAGCGCAACGGGAACCTCGACGTTTACCTGATTCCCGCAGGCGGCGGCAACGCCAAACAGCTTACGACTCACTCCGCTGACGACGTCGTGCTTAACTGGTCCGCTGACTCGCGCTCGATCCTGTTCAGCAGCAATCGTGGCGAAGACTTCATGCCGCAGCTTTATCTCGTCAGTACCGAAGGCGGCATGCCGTGGAAAGCCGGAACCGACATGGGCATACAGGCGTCGTATTCGCCCGATGGACAGAAGCTCGCGTACAACCAGAAGGGACAAGTCTACTGGCGCAAGTATTATCGCGGCTCATACCAGACCGACATCACGATCATGGATGTCGCAGCGAAGAAGTTTAACCAGATCACTGACTTCGACGGCATGGACTCGTGGCCCATGTGGGGACGCGACGGGTTTATCTACTTCGTCAGCGATCGTGAAGGCGGTGGTCTCACAAACATCTATCGCGTTTCCGAAAGCGGCGGCAAAGCCGACAAGGTGACGACGTTCAAGGCCGGCGACGTGCGCTGGCCCGCGATCAGCGCCGACGGCAAGGTGATCATGTTTGAGCACGACTTCGGCATCTGGAAACTCGACGTCGCTTCAAAACGTGCAACTCCGATCAAGCTCGATATCGACGCCGAAACACAGGAAAACATGTCGGAGGTGCAGTCGTTCAACTCGCAGGCTGACGATTACGATCTCGCGCCAAATTCACGACGCATCGTTGTGTCGATTCACGGCGAGATCTTTACCGCGCCTGTCGAGGAAGGCGATCTCAAACAGATCACTGACGGCGCTGCCCGCGATCGGAACGTCGCTTATTCACCGGATGGCAAGTGGCTCTCGTATGTTTCGGATCAGAGCGGACGTGAAGAGTTGTTCGTCGTGCCTGTCGACGGCTCAGCACCAGCGCAACAGATCACTAACATCGACGCGCTTAAAAACGCTTACAACTGGTCACCCGATTCGAAAGAGATCGCTTTCAGCTCTTCCGACGACAAGCTGCGCAAGCTCGTGGTTGCGACGAAGCAGGTTACCGAGCTCGACACCTCTCGTTACGGTGGTTTCAGCGCGCCGGTCTGGTCGCCTGACGGAAAGTGGATCGCGTATTCGAAACCCGATTCATCACGCACGTCTGATATCTACGTGATTTCTGCGACGGGCGCTGAAAAAGATCCGCACAAAGTCACGTTTGATTCGAGCAACGAGGTTGGCCCGCGCTTTTCGCCGGACGGCCGCAAGCTCTACTTCCTGCGCCTCGAGCCTACCGGCAACGCCACGCCTTCAGTTCAGGTCTATTCGGTTTGGCTGGAACGCCAGGAACGGGATCCGGATGACCCGGAGGAACGTGACGCGCGCGACGCGCAAGCTGCCGGGCCACCACCGGCGGCTGCGGGCGAAGAAAGTGAAGGAGCGGCTGCTCCGAGACCTCGTCCGCAAGCCAATCGTCCACCGCGAGAAATCAAGATGGATTGGGATGGCTTGAAGCGTCGCACGCGACAAGTGACGCGCATGCCGTTCCCTGTTTCGAGCTTCGCGCTCACGCCTGACAGCCGCACGATCGTTTTTGTGACGAGTGAGCCGGCGGGTCTCGCGAACGTCCCCGTGGTCTATACGATTCAGGAAGACGGCCGTCGCCTGACGCGAGTCATATCGGGCCAGCCGCCGAGTCCGGACGGTGATGGACCAGGCGGTGGCGGCGGTTTTGGTGGTGGATTTGGCGATCTCAACATCTCGCGCGATGGCCGCACGCTCTTCTTCCGCGAGCGTGATGGCATCTACTCGGTGCCACTCGCAGCGGGTGCTGGAGCCGGTGCCGGCGCAGGCGCGGCAGCAGCCGCAGGCCCGCCTCGTGAAGCAGGCCGCCGTCGCATCAACTTCAACGTTCGCGTTCGTGTCGATCGTCCCGCCGAATGGGCCGAGATGTTCGACGATGGCTGGCGCACGATGAAGTATCGTTTCTACGATGCGAAGATGCATGGCATGGATTGGGATGCGATGCGGGCGAAGTATCGTCCACTCGTCGAATTCGTCGGCGATCGGCAGGAACTGCTCAACATCATGAACGAAATGATTGGTGAGCTGAATGCTTCACACACGGGCGCGGCGCCGCCGCCACGTGGTCCGGGCTCTGGTGCCGTTAACACGTCGCACCTCGGCATGGAGCTGGAATCTGACAAGGCTGCGGGTCGTTATCGCGTCGCGTACATCTATGAAGATGGTCCGGCAGATAAAGACTGGGTGAAGGTGAAAGTCGGCGATTACCTGCTCGCGATCGACGGCAAGCCCGTCAAAGCCGGCGACGAATACTGGTCGCTTCTGAACTCGCGTTTGAATCGCAAGGTGACTGTCACGTTCAACTCGAAACCCGCTGAGGATGGTGCGTGGCACACGCGCATTGAAGCGATCTCGACGAATGCTTACAGCCAGTTGCGCTACGAGCGTTGGGTGAAGGAGCGTCGCAAGAAAGTGGATGAGCTGTCGGGCGGTCGCATCGGCTACCTGCACATTCAGGCGATGAACCCGCCGTCGCTGCGACGATTCGAGAAAGAGCTGCGCGAGTATCGCAATAAGGAAGCGATGATCATCGATCAGCGTTGGAATGGCGGCGGCAACATCGAACAGGAGCTGCTGGCGATTCTGGTCCAACGGCAGTATCAGGTGTGGCAGCCGCGCGGCACTGAAGCGACGACCCGTCCGTTTGCGGGATTCTTCGGACCGAAGGTCGTGTTGCAAAACTGGCGCTCGGCTTCGAATGCTGAGATGTTTCCGGCGGGGTTCCGCGCGCTCGGGCTCGGTAAGGTGATTGGTACGCCGACGATGGGCGCCGTCATCGGCACGGGAAGTTACAGCTTGATCGATGGATCGACTGTGCGAACGCCGGGCGTGGGCGTGTACCTGGCTGATGCCAAAAACACGAACATGGAAAACTATGGCGTGCAGCCCGATCTGCTGGTTGATATCAAACCAGAGGACGCGCTTGCCGGACGCGATCGTCAACTCGAGGCCGCGGTTGATGAGTTGATGAAACAGTTGAATGGGACGCGGAAGAACACCGCGACCGAAGCGCAGCGTTAATCCGTTATCGATCCGTGTAATCTGTGGTTAAAATCCTACTTGAGCTTGAAGTCCGCTGGGACGAACTCGACTGATTTCAACACATTAGTGTTTGGCACGTAACATACGACTACCGCGCTTTCGGGTTTGCGTGGCCCGCACGTGATCTCGCCACCGCTTTTCGGATCGTACGTGGTCATCTCAATGTCGTTGAAAGTCTTCGTTACGAGTCGCAGCAGTTGTGTCCCGCTGCGCACCACGAACACGATCCCCTTCGAGCCACACTCGATTTTCACGAGCGTTGCCTGCAACTGCGTCTCGCCGGCCTTCGGCACGCGCAACACTTCGCGCAGGTAAGACGACGGATCCGGTAACTGTTGCGGTGCGCTTTGCGTCGAACCGGTCCCGGTATTAGCGATTACCAGCTCCGATCTAACGTCGGCGCCGCGTTTCTTTGCCTCTTCCATCTCGGCCATCGCCGTTTCATAAGTGATGATCCCGGTCAGCAGTTGTTCCGCTTGCTCCCGCTCTTCTTCACTGGCATTCGATTTCACTACCTGTTCGAGGAGACCACGCGCAGCTTTGAAATCCTGCTTACGCAGGTAAAGCTGGGCCAGCATGTTTATGAAATCATGACGGCCCGGCGAGATACTCAACACACGTTTCATCGACGCGATTGCCTCATCAATTCCCTGGCCCGTTATGACACTCACGAACGCGAGAAGATTGTACGGCTCGGGATAGTCCGGCCGGAGCGCGATTGCCTTCTGCAAGTGCTCGCGGATCCTGGTGGCGACTTCCGGTGGGAACCCGTGCACGGCCCCGCCGTCAGCGTTACGGACGAGCGTAAACGCGTAATAGTAGTGAGCAAGATAATTTTGCGAGTTGGCCGCCACCGCGCGCTCGAGACTCGCGTGGGCCTCCTTCACTTTTCCTTCATAGAAGTACATCATTCCGAGCGAAGCATGCGCCATCCCCAGATTGGGATCGAGTTTCAACGCCTTTTCAAGATACGTGTAAGCGTCTTTGCGTCTGCTGTGAAGCAGAAGATCGCCGAGATAGCCGAAGGCCTCTGCTTCTGTTAACGGAGTGGCCTGGTTAGTAGTGTCGAGCTCGAGTTTGTGTTCGAAGTGGCCGTCGAGCACGTTGTAACGATCCTTTCTCACGTACTCGCGCAGCTCTTTTTCCATGACTTCCATCGGCATTCCGAAAGCCTGTTGAAACGCTTGTTCCAGCGGCGTCTTCGCGTTGAGCGTTTCCATGAATTTTCCCAACTGCTCGACCTTTCCCGCTTTGCCGATAATCAGGTAGTGCATCAGCGCCCACGATTGCGCGTAGAAGATGCCGGCCTTGTTTTTCTCGTTGTAGTGCGGCGATTTGTGATCGACTTCAAACAACGTGCGCAACGGCAGCATTTTGCTTTCGCGCAGCAGGAAGACGTGGCTACCGATTGGAGTTCCGAGCCTTATTTTTTGATCGTCGGTGATTCTGAACGTGCTGTAGTACTCCGCCAGTCCTTCATTGAACCAGACAGGTACGGATGGAAAAGTGTTTTCGACGAGCAGGTGAGTGTACTCGTGAAAGATGACGGAGAACGCGTCCTGCTGGCCGCGGACTTCGGTTGTGAGAGTGATGTAATTAACGTCGGGTCCCGGTTGAAAGTATCCGGCGGTGTTTGATGTGGGCTTGAACGGCGCATACGACGAGTCGCTCTTGAAAACGACCACGGTTGTCGGCACCGGCGTGTTGAATCTCATCTTCGGAAACAGCCGCGTAAACACTTCGCGAAACTGTTCGAGTCTGAGGCCAACCTTCCGGATATCTTTTTCGCTCGCATTTCCGATCAGCGAGAAGTTTTTGGTGCGCACGCTGACCCAGGTATCTTTCGCAACTACCGTTGAGTAGTGGGAAACTGCGAGGAGAAGACAGAGGTTAACGGCGAGGGGGACAACGAATCGTTTCATATTATTCTCATGGTCCAAAGATGGAGGATTCTGCCAGCCGGAACGTGTACTGGACTGTGACCCACTGCGAAACTGGTTGGCCCGCTTTCATCGCGGGTTTGAATTTTACCTCGCAAGCAGCGCGAATGGCATTCTCAGTCAGTCCGTAAGGAAGTCGCCTGACGACTCTGACGCGGTCGAGCTTTCCGTCGCCGAGCAGTAACAACTTGAGCGCAACCACACCCTGCACACCAACGCGTCGCGCCTCGCGTGTGTAACCGGGTAATGGTTTCGCAATGATCTCAGCTTTGACGTCAACTTCTTTCGCCTCATAGCCTTTGACTTGATTGCGATCGAGAAGATGCGCGAGCGTACCGTCGTCAGTACAACGATAATCCTCGTCCTTATCGGCAGTCACCTGCGATCGCGACGGCAACGAAGGAGTTGGCGACGGCTTTGCTTCCGGCGTTGGAGTCGGCGCTGGCTTTGGCGGTGGAAGATTGCGCCTGCCGGATTGAGCGAACGCGGAAGTGGCAAAGATGAGAATGAGGATAAATGATCGCATCTATTCGATTGCCTCTGCCGCGCCCGTGTTGTGTCACTCTTCCGGGCCGGTACAAGTCGGTCCGTGCAGGGCGGGAATCTTCTGGCTGATGATCGGATACTTCGGAGCTTCGTCTATGTTGATCTGGGTCCAATGAGCGTAGTTCTCAGGCACATTAGTGTCGGCGAAGATTGCTTCGACGGGACATTCCGGTACGCATGCATCACAGTCGATGCAAGTGTCGGCGTTGATGTAAAGACGATCCGGTAACTCGTGAAAAGCTTCAACAGGACAAACAGCTGCGCAGTCGGTGTACTTGCAATCGACGCATAATTCAACAACTACGTAGGTCATTAGGGAACTAGGCTCCTTTCGATGATGGCAAAAGTTATTCAGTAGTGAGTGTAATGTCAACAGTGTAGCCACAAAAAGGCACAAAATAACGCCGAAGGCGTTCGCTAATTCCAGCCCAGGGTTGGAGCGCAGCGACAACCCTGGGTATGCGACAGACAATATGTAAACCCTGAAAGGGTTCGCCAAACATCGAACCCTTTCAGGGTTCCATATTGTTGTTTGATTAACCCAGG
>DATHTI010000071.1:0-8328 GCA_035463335.1 Pyrinomonadaceae bacterium
GCCGCCGACGATGTAACCCGCAGGATCGATCAGCACCTGCGTGGGCCAGGCGCGCACGCCGTAGCTTTGCCACACTGCATATTCCGAGTCGTTGTAAACGGGATGCTCGATCTCGTAACGCAGGATGATGCGCCGGATGTTCTCAGTCTCTTTTTCGTTCTGAAACTTCGCGGAGTGAACGCCGATCACGACCAGTTGGCTAGGGTATTTTGCTTCGAGCTTCTTCAGATCGGGAATGATGTGGATGCAGTTGATGCAGCCGTAGGTCCAGAAGTCGAGTAGAACAATTTTGCCTTTCAGAGCAGCGAGCGAGAGTGGCTTGTCAGTGTTGAGCCAGCCCTGGCCGCCGGTGATTTCGGGTGCGCGCACTTTCGGTCGTTCTTGTGCAGACATAAAAATACCCTGAGCCATCAAAACTACGACGATTGTTAGGACCACGGATTTGATGAATTTCATATAGGTTGATTCTCATTGTACGATCCGTCTGCATCCGTGCAAATCCGTGGCTAATATTTTAACCTTTACTCCTCGTGAACAAGCAGGCGTTTACAACTCTCGAATACCAGCATCTGCTGGAGCTGATTAAACGAAACGCGCAGACCGAAACTGGACAGCGTCGCGTTGAAGCACTGTCGCCCATTGACGACGCATCCGAGTTGCGCCGCGCGCTCGCCGCACTTGCAGAATGTGTCAGGCTGCGCACGCGCGGAGTCAAATGGTATTTCAGCGGGTTGACCGATCCGTCTGAGATGATTGGACGTTTGCGTGTTGAAGGTGCGAGTCTCGATCCACTCGCAATCCTGCAAACCGCGCGTTTGTGTGACCAGGCGATGTCCGCACGTGCGGCAATTCTTGCCGAGCGTGACGATGTGCCCGCGCTGTGGCAGATGGTCCAGGATCTGCCGCGCGAGCTGAACACACTCGTCGCGCGCGTCACGAATAAGATTCTTCCAAGCGGAGAAATTGACGATCGCGCGAGCCCGGAGCTCGCCAACATCCGTCACGAGATCAATGTTCTACGCTCGCGCATCACGCGCTCACTCGAAAGGCTGATGCAGCGATCAGCCGAAGCTATTCAGGACGAGCTCGTAACGATCCGTAACGATCGTTTCGTGATTCCAGTGAAAGCGGATCATCGCGGACGCGTTCAGGGCGTTGCGCATGGCTATTCGTCTTCCGGCGCGACGGCTTTCATCGAGCCGCTCGAGACGATCGATGCCAACAACGAGCTGCAGAACCTGCACGAGAGCGAGGCGCGTGAAATCGCAAGGATTCTCTTCGGCCTGTCAGAAGAATTGCGCGCGCAACTGCCCGCTATTGAGATGGCGGCGGAGGCAGTCGCTGAGCTCGATTTCATCAATGCGCGCGCGGCGTTTCATCAAAGTTTCAACTGCGTAATTCCCGAGATTCAAACGGAAACAAATGGCAGCGGCGAGCTGGAGTTGATCGAAGCTCGCCATCCATTGCTTGAGGAAAATTTACGCGCGACGGGCGGCTCAGTTGTGCCTGTTTCATTCGCACTCGACGAAGAGAAGAATGCGATGGTGATCTCGGGTGCAAACGCCGGTGGCAAGACGGTTGTGTTGAAAACCACGGGCTTGCTCGCATTGATGGCGCTTTCCGGGATCTCCGTGCCCGCGCACTCCGCGCGCTTTCCGTTTTACGCCTCGGTGCTGGCTGACATTGGCGATCACCAATCGCTCGCCGCCAATCTCTCAACGTTTACATCACACACGGCCAACATCGCGCGGATGATCGATCTGTGCGAAGCGCCCGCGCTTGTTCTACTAGATGAAGTCGGCACTGGAACTGATCCCGAAGAGGGATCGGCGCTGGGTGTCGCTGTCGTCGATCACTTCAGACGCGCTTGCGGTGCGCACGTGATTGCGACGACGCATTACAGCGGGCTCAAGATGTATGCGGCGAATGAAGAAGGCGTAGTGAACGCGAGTGTTGAGTGTGATGAAAAGACACTGCGCCCCACGTACCGTTTGCTGGTTGGCGTTGCTGGGGCTTCTTCGGGCTTGGAGATCGCGCGGAGATTCGGCGTTCCGACTCAAATCGTGGAAAACGCGATGATGTCTGTGGCAGATTCGTCGTTGCAGGCGTCGGAGTATTTGCGACGGATCAAGCGTGAGGCTGACGAAGCGGAGGCGTTGCGCATCGCCTTGGAAGAAGAGCGACAGGCCGTCGCCGAGAAATTCGCTTCGCTGGATAAGGAAGCCGCGAAACACGAACGCGAGCGGCAGGCGACCTTTGATCAAACATTGCAGCGAACAATCGCCGACCTTGAGAAACGAGCGCGCGAGCTGGTGGCGAATATCGAAGATCGCACCGAGCGTGTTCGCGTCGAGCGTGACGCACAACGACGGATTGCTGAGATGAAGCGCACGGCGCAAAGGGAAGTTCGTATCGTGCGCGAAGGCGAGACGATTCAGCCGGAGCGCGCCGAGCCCGAAGCTGCCGTTGCAGAAGAAAAACCAGAATACGTTGCGGCTGCACCGCGCGAGATCGTCGTTGGCGATCGCGTTAAGCTTCGGTCGTTCGGATCGGTCGGCATCGTGGACCAGATCAAACAAGGTGTTGCTGAAGTCCGTGTGAAGTCGTTGCGGTTGCGTGAGAAGCTCGAGAACCTTGAGCTCGTCGAAGCCACGACTCCAAAACCACAACAAGGCAAACTTGAAAAACTGCGACGCTCCGCAGCGACCGAAAGTCGCCTCGCGCCTGCTGACGACAAAGCGCAATCAGAGTTAAATGTTATCGGACAAACGACTGACGAAGCTGTTGATGCCGTTGATAAATTCCTGGATGAAGCCTCATTGGCAAGTTTGAGTAAAGTCCGAATCATTCATGGCCACGGCACGGGCGCCCTACGCCGCGCAATCGGCGCCTTGCTCGACGGGCACCCTCACGTTTCTCGTTTCCTGCCCGCCCCACCCGACCAGGGCGGTGCTGGTGCAACACTCGTTGAGTTGAGACAATAATCTTCAGCCACAGATTACACAGATAAACACGGATAGATGCGTTACCCCCAGACATTCATCGACGATCTCAAACGACAGGCAGACATAGTCCGGGTCATACAGGATTACGTGCAGCTCAAGAAAAAGGGCGCGAACTGGATGGCGTGCTGCCCGTTCCATAAAGAAAAGACGCCCTCGTTCTCCGTCAGTCCCGCGAAGGAAATTTTCTACTGCTTCGGCTGTCACAAAGGTGGCTCGGTGTTCAACTTCGTCATGGAAGTCGAGCGCGTCCCGTTTCCCGAAGCGATCAAGATCGTCGCCGACAAAGTCGGAATGCCGCTGCCGACAATGGTTGACGACGGCCGCTTCGAAGCACGACGCCAGGAAGCGGATCACGTTATCCAGCTCAACGCATGGGCCATGGAATGGTGGCAACAGCAGCTCGAGTCGAGCAACGAGGGCCGCATCGCTCGCGATTATCTGAAAGAACGCGGCATCACTGAAGAAACTGTAAAGACCTTCCGTCTCGGCTACGCGCCCGATAGTTGGGACGCACTTTCCATTTACCTGAGAAACAAAGGCGCCACTCAGGACCATATAGATCGAAGCGGGTTAGTTGCAAAAAAGGAGGACACCAACCGTTCTTACGATCGCTTTCGTGGCCGGTTGATGTTTCCCGTGCTCGATGCGCAGTCGCGGCCTATCGCTTTCGGCGGTCGCACGCTCAAAGGCGAAGACGCGAAATACATCAACTCACCCGAAACTACTGCATACGTAAAAGGTCGAAATCTATTCGGCCTGAATCTCACGCGCGACGAGATTCGCCGCCAGGGTTTCGCGATTTTAGTGGAAGGTTTTCTCGATCTGATCGTGCCGTATCAACATGGAGTGCGAAATGTTGTTGCGAGTTTGGGAACGGCGTTGACGCCCGATCAGGTAAAGCTACTAAGTAGGTTTGCGCGTAAAGTTGTAGTCAACTATGATGGCGACCGAGCCGGCATCAACGCAGCAAAGAAAGCGATCGAGATTCTCCTCGCCGAGGATCTCGAGGTGAAAGTGCTGGTGCTTCCCGACAACGCGGATCCGGATGAATACATTCGCAAGTTTGGGGTAAGTGAATATCAACGACAAAGAGCACAGGCACAACCACACATCCAATTCGTAATCGAAAGCGCTTTACGCGACCGTAATCTTCACCGGCCCGCGGAAAAGGCTGAAGCCGTCGAAGAAGTTCTTCCCTACATTCGCGCCGTCAACAGTCGCTTTCAGAAGCGCGAATATTTCGATATGGCAATGGATGCGCTCGGTATCGATCGTGAAAACACGAACACGTCAACCTGGCGACGTGAGTTGTGGCAGATGGTGCGGGACAACAAGAAGCTTCGTCCCACCACTGTTCAGGCGTTGACAAGACGAACTGAGGCCACTGCCGCGGAACAGCGTCTGCTCGGCTTGATTCTTGCAGACGAAAACCTGCGACGTGAAGTCCTCGAGATGTTGCGTGAAGAAGATTACGAAGATCTGGCCACCGCGCCGCTCTTCAAAGCGTTGTTCGAGCTCGAACGTGAAGGCGCAGAGATTGATTTCGAAAATCTGACACGCAAAACCGAGGATGATGAGTCTGCCGCCGCGCTCGTTCCGATGGTCCTGATGAACTCGTCATTGCACGCCTCAAACGAGCATTACGTCGCGGCCGAATGTGTTTCGACTTTCAGACTGATGAAAGTGGACCAACGAATTGAAGAGTTGAGAAGAGAGCTGGTGATCGCCGAGCGTGAACAGGACATGGACCGGCTTTCAAAACTCTCGGCAGAGCAGATTCAGCTTTCTGCGCAGCGGCAATCGATGTTGTTGCAACCGCAGAATGAAGCGGCCTCGCGTGTCAGGTAAGTATTCGGAGCTACAACCGTGAGTAGTATGGAAGACAAAGATCGTGACGACGTGATGGAGCGACTGCTCGAGCTGGGCGGCGACAAGAAATACCTGACGTTTGACGATCTGAACCGTGAGTTGCCGGACAATGTCGTGTCTCCCGACGACATTGAAGACGTACTTCAGAAACTCGAAGGCTCAAACATTCCGGTTGCGGATTCTGACGAAAGACTGCTCGAACAGGCGGCTGCGACAGTCGCTGACGAAGACGAAGAAGCCCTCGACGAAGATATCGAGTTAGACCTCTCCGCCGGCGCCCTCGAAAAGACAAACGATCCGGTCCGGCTTTACCTTCGCGAGATGGGCGTCGTGCCATTGCTCACGCGTGAAGGCGAAGTCGCAATCGCGAAACGCATCGAGCGTGGCCAGCTCAAGACTCAGAAAGCAATTGCGCGCTCTCCGATCGCAGTACGCGAAGTATTGAAGATCGGTGAAGACCTCGAGAACGGGCGGATCAACATCCGCGACACTGTTACGTTCTCCGAACAAGCTGAGCTCACCGGCGATGAAGACAAGGCCGAAGAGTATCGAACCTGGACCATCGAAGGTATCCAGAACATCAGCAAGGGTTGCAAAGTCGGACTGAAAGAGCTTGAAAGACTCAAGCTCGAGCAGAAAGAGTGTAAAGGCAAGAAGAGCAGGAAGCTGGCGAAGCTTAAAAGAAGAGTGGCGCGTATTCGACTCGAAATCGCGCAGGAAATCGGACGTCTCAATCTAACCGAGCGTGCGCGACAACGACTGATCAATGCGATTCGCGCCGTGCAGAAATCTGTACGTGACGCCGAGCGCGAGATCGACAGCGCCAACGAGAAGTTAAGCCGAAAGCGGCTCAAGCCCGAGGAACAGCGAGACCTGAAGCGCCGCATTTTAATGGCGAAGAAACGGCTGTTGGAGATTGAGATTGAAAATTACGTCAGCCCGATTGAGATCAAGAGATCGTTACAGTCGATCGTCATCGGCGAGCAGCAGACGGGGCAGGCGAAACGCGAGCTGGTCGAGGCAAACCTGCGACTGGTCGTGTCGATCGCAAAGAAGTACACGAATCGTGGTTTGCAGTTTCTGGATCTGATCCAGGAAGGCAACATCGGTTTGATGAAGGCGGTTGACAAGTTTGAATGGCGACGCGGTTACAAGTTCTCGACGTACGCGACGTGGTGGATTCGTCAGGCGATCACTCGCGCGATTGCGGACCAGGCGCGCACGATTCGCATTCCGGTCCACATGATCGAGACGATCAACAAGTTGATTCGCACGTCGCGATCGCTGGTCCAGGAGCTGGGGCGTGAGCCGACCAGTGAAGAGATTGCGCGAAAGATGGATATTCCGGTCTCGAAAGTGCGGAAGGTTCTGAAGATCGCTCAGGAGCCGATCTCTTTAGAGACGCCGATCGGCGAGGAAGAGGATTCGCATCTTGGCGATTTCATTGAAGACAAGTCGATCTTGAATCCGGCGGATGCTGTGGTTGCGTCAAACCTGCGCGAGATCACGGATGAGGTTTTAGCCACGCTCACGCCGCGCGAGGAGAAAGTAATCAAGATGCGTTTTGGGCTCGGGACGACTGGTTCGGAGCACACGCTCGAGGAAGTTGGCCAGCACTTCGCCGTCACGCGCGAACGTATTCGCCAGATCGAAGCGAAAGCGTTACGAAAACTGCGCCACCCCTCACGCTCTCGTAAACTAAAAGCCTTCCTCGACGGCGCTCCCAGATAAAATTCTATTTAAAAGCCAGGAACGCGGTGCTCTTCACGGTGTGATCGAATTCGTAGTTATACGTATACCCGGGAAATTCAATCACGCGAACATACTGCACCCTCACCTCAAGCCGATTGTCACGCTGTGTCGACGTGATGGCGGCATCCGCCGGCACCTGGTATTCAGGCGCACTCTTCCTCAGTTGTTCCCCGGGCCACGACGGCGCATAACCCTGGGCCACCGCAACGTCCGCGTAATGCTGCATCAAATCCTTGAACGTGTTTGCCTGAAAAGCGACCGGCACGTAGAGATATCCCGCATAAGCGGTTGCGATCAAGATCGCCATTACGATCACAAACTTGAGGTTCGCACTACCTCGTTCGCCTGATCTCTGCATCCTCAGAAACTCTCCTGTTGCCGTAATCCCGCTCGCAGCGAAAGACGCAGGGTCTTCGCGCTGATAAGCCGGCCTTCCACGATCTTCGGCCGGCCTATCCCTTCGAGCAACACCCAATTGATCTGACCACCGACACTCTTTTTGTCGTGCTTGAGAGCGCCGGTGATCTGGCTTGTATCGAGATGGTCTGCGCGTGGCAGCGGTCCGCAAAGGCTCACAGCAGCGCGCAGCGATTCGAGCGTCTCTGGGTCGATGAGACCCAGGTTTCTCGAAAGTTCTCCGGCAACTAACATTCCATAACCAACGGCTTCGCCATGACGGAAGTAGCGATAGTTCGTGATCGTCTCGAGAGCGTGGGCCGTTGTATGTCCAAAATTGAGCACGCGCCGCGATTTTGTGTCAGTGCGACTGGTTGACTCGCGCTCGTCGTTCGCGACGATTGATGCTTTGAAGCTGCACTGCGCCGCGATCAGTGCTTCAAATTCTGGTGAGACTAAAAAATCGCCTTTCTGCTGTTGTTTCTGAAGACACTCAACCGTCGAATTATAGAGCGATGTGTTAGCAACCAGGGCTTGTTTGACCATTTCGCAGTAACCCGAGACAAGCTCTCGCTGCGGCAATGAACGGAGTGTTTCTGTGTCTATAAAGACCGAAGACGGCTGGTGAAAAGCGCCGGCGAGGTTTTTTCCGGTAGCCAGATTGATGCCCGTCTTGCCGCCGACAGAGGAATCGATCTGAGACAAAAGCGTTGTCGGCACCTGCACGAGCGGCAGACCACGCAGGTAAATCGCAGCCGCGAAACCCGCGAGATCGCCGACGACTCCACCGCCGAGAGCAAGTACGAGATCGTCTCTTTCCAGGCGGTTTTCGCTGAGAAACGTCACCGCTTTCTCCAGGCTACGAAACGACTTATACCGCTCGCCATCCGGCATGAGCCATTCAAGCGCGGTGAACCCGGCAGACTTCAAAGAGCGCTTAACTTCCCGCCCATACAAACCAGAGACTCGCGGATTCGAAATGATCGCCACCCGGCGCGGAGCTTTCGCCGGAAGCAAATCTCCAAGATTGCGCCTGATACCGCTGCCTATGTTGATTTGACTACTGCGAGACGCTTGTTTGAGGGAAATGTCCAGCCGGTGCATTGAGGCCGGATTCTAACACGGCTTTCTTATGTGCTTTTGGTGCCTTTGCGGCCGGATTTAAAAAGCGAATGGGCGCGACATACGTGGGAGTGCGTCGCGCCCATCCATATTCGTGGTTACTGTCCTCACCCCAGCAACCACTTGAGACGGAGGATCCACCAACCGTCTCTCTTGCCCCGCAATATACACCGCAACGCCTGTG
>DATHTI010000072.1:0-4328 GCA_035463335.1 Pyrinomonadaceae bacterium
CTTACAATCGTATCCGTCTTCATCGGTTTTCCGGTCCGTGTTATCCGCGGCTCAAAACAGTCGCTTCACCGCGTACCACAATCTCATCACGCTGGTTCAAACACATCGTCTCGAGTTTCACGATCGGCTTGTCTTCACGAATCTCCTTTACGGTGACGCGCGCCGTAATCTCATCACCCGGAAACACCGGCGCGACGAACTGAAGCGTCTGCCCGAGATACACACTCCCCTCACCCGGCAACTTGTTCGCAAGCACGGCGGAGATAAGCGACGCGGTCAACATCCCGTGCGCAATCCGTCGCCCAAAGCGCGTCGTCTTCGCAAACTCCTCATCGACATGAACCGGATTGTGATCACCAGTCACGTTCGCAAACGCATCGATATCAGACTGCTCGATCTTCTTTGTGATCTCGGCGCTGTCGCCGACTTTCAACGTCATGTTCATTGGACGCCTTCAGCAAGAAACTTCAGCACCGCCGCATTGAACTCACCCGGTTTCTCAATGTTCGGCGCGTGACCACACTGATCGAACACGATCAGCTTCGAGCCAGCGATGTCTTTGTTCAAACGTTCGCCGTCGGCGAGCGCGAGGAGCCCGTCCTCGCGTCCCCAGACGATCAAGGTTGGCCGCTTGATCGTTTTGACGACGTTGTCGAGGTAGTCTTCGCCGCGGATGATCGACTCGGTGATGCTGTTGATCGTATAGCCGTCACCGGCGGCAAGGCGCGCAGCCATCGCCAGATCGATCGCGGCGTCAGTCTGGAATGCTTTGTTGTAGAAGACTTTCGCGACGAGGACTTTCATTCCTTCACGCGTCGTCGGATTTAAACCGTAGATCGTGCGCGTGTCGAAATCCTTCGGCGGCGCATAGCCTGCCGCATCTACGAGGACGAGTTTATCGACGCGATCGGGAAACGCGGCCGTAAACATCGCAGCGATCCAACCACCCATCGAGTTGCCGATAAGGGTCGCGCGCTGGATCTTGAGTTGTTTACAAAACTGATCGAGGAAGTCGACGTAAGTGCGGATGCGATAATTCACCAGCGGCTTGTCCGATTTACCAAAGCCGAGCTGATCGGGGACGACGACGTGATACTTCTCTGCGAGGGCAGCGATATTGAACTGCCACACCTGCGTCGACCCGCCCAGACCATGCAGCAGAATCACAGTCGGCCCCGATCCCGCCTCGACATAGTGAATCTTCTGCCCAAAGACAAGAACCTCTTTGGAAGTCTGTGCATTCGCTACCGCCGCAACACAAACCGTAATAACAATCGATAATAAAATCCGTCTTTTCATCTGTGTTCATCCGTGGCTAAATAAAGCCCATCAATCACGTCTCGAAAACGATTTGTAATAACGTCTCGCTTCAGTTTCCCCGTAGGCGTGATCTCGTCGCGCGCGATTTCGAAATCACGATCCAGAATCGCGAAACGCTTGATCGACTCAGTAGACGACACGCGCTGGTTTACCTTCCCGACGATCTCCTGAATCGCTTCGCGCGGCGCAGCGGAATTCAAAGTGATCAGCGCGACGAGAAACGAACGTCCTTCACCGTAAACCATCGCCTGGCTAATCACGTGATTCTCCTTCAACATGTTCTCCAGCAACGCCGGCGCGACCTTCTTCCCGGTTGAAGTAACAATCAGCTCCTTCTTGCGTCCGATGATCTTCAGAAAACCATCTTCATCAAGCTCGCCCAGATCGCCGGTCAGGAGCCAGCCATCAGCAAACATCTTCGCGGTCTCTTCCGGCGCTTTGTAGTAACCGCTGAACATCATCTCGCTGCGAACCAGTATCTCTTTGTCGTCAGCGATCCGGACTTCACAGCCAGGCATGGGTGGTCCAACAGTGCCGAACTTGTAATTGTCAGGCCGATTGAACGCCACACACACGTTCTCCGTCAGCCCATACGCCTGAAGGATCGGCAAACCGGCCGCCGCGAAAAACTCAGCGACTTCCAACGGCAACGGCGCGCCACCTGACGTCAATAGTCGAATGCGGCCGCCGAAGTAGTCTTTGACTCGCGTCGAGCCGTCAGCAACGATGCGGGCATGAATCTTTTCAAAAAACCGCGGCAGACTCGCGAATACAGTAGGCTTCACTTCGAGCATGTACTCACCGAGACGCGCTAGATCGTCGACAAAATAAGCGGACGCACCAGCATACAGACGGTTGTACAAGCCGGAAATTCTCTCCGCCACATGACAGAACGGGAGATACGAAAACGAGATGTCCGTGTCGTAAATCGGAATCGTCCGCCGCAGTGACTCCACACTGTTTATGATGTAGCGATGACTCAGGCACGCACCCTTCGGCATGCCCGTCGTGCCCGAGGTGTAGACCATGATCGCGACATCATCAGGCGTCGCGCCTTCCGCACGTTCTTTCAACAACGGGGCGAGCCGCGAGCGCTCCTCGCGTCCGCGTGCAATAAATTGGCGATAACCGATCACATCGCTCGAGCCGTCTGCGTCGAGAGCGATGAGGTGACGCACTTTCGGAAGTTGATCACGAACGCTGAGCACCTTCTGGAGCTGCTCACACGTATCGACAAGTACGAGCTCGGCATCCGAATGATTAATGATGTACGCGATCTGTTCCGCGGAGCTGGTTGGATAAAGACCGACGCCGACGCCGCCCGCCATGATCGTACCGATGTCGCTGATGGGCCACTCGGGCACATTCCCCATCAGAATGCAGACTGATCCACCGCGCTTCAGCTCTAGTGACAACAACGCCGTGGCGAACTCATGAGTCTCTTCTCCGAAGCGCCGCCACGAAATTCCCTGCCAGATGTCGTTGTGACGAAAGTAAAAGACATCTCTATCCTCCGCCGCATACTTGCGAACGCGATCCGCGAACAAAGAATAGACCGTCGGATACATATCAGTTCACAAAAGATCAGTACACAAAAAGCACAAAAGGACAAAAGGCACAAAATAAGCAAAGCATGTCAGAAATAAATAACCAGCAGTTCAGAAAAAACTTTTGTGCTTTTTGTGCCTTTTTGTGGCTAATAACGAAAAACGACGGAGGCCATGTTGAGGCCGCCGCCGGAGGCGCACATCACTACGTTGTCACCGCGATTCAGTTTGCCGGCATTGATTGCATCGTGCAGGACCATGGGTATGCACGCGGAACCTGTGTAGCCCCACTTCTGCATGATCGTGTGCGTGCGCTCCATCGGCAGCTCGAGCTTCGCCATCACTTCTTTAATCGTGCTCAGGTTAACCTGCGTAAACAGAAACAGCTTGATGTCATTGAGTTCCAGCTTCGATTTCGCCAGCACTTCTTTGACGATCGCGGGCCAACCTTCAGTATTCACTTCCGCCGGATACTTCTTCGCGAAACGCACCTTGGTCCACATGCCCTCGTCGATAACCTGATTGGTAACCGGCAAGCGAGTTCCACCGGCGTAGATCCCCATGTGATCGTGAAAGCTCCCGTCCGCGCGAAGCTTGCCCGCGAGAAAACCCGGTCGATCCTCTCGCGCCTGCAACACTACGGCCCCGGCCCCATCAGCAAAGATCGTCGCCGTCTTCTTGTCATGCCAGTCGAGATACTTGCTGATCGCGTACGCACCGACAACGAGCACGTTGCGATAAGCCGGATCGGCAATGATGAACTTCGACGCCGTGTCCAAAGCCGTCACGAACCCGGCACAGGCACAGTTCACATCAAACGTTCCTGCATTCACCGCGCCGAGACGATGCTGCACGACCACAGACGTAGCCGGTGAAAGCTGCTCGGGCGTGTCAGTCGCGAGAATGATCAGGTCCAGCTCGGTGGGATCGAGTCGCGCCGCTTCGAGCGCCTGGTGGCTGGCGTGGGTGGCAAGATCGGCCGTGCTTTCATTCTCAGCACAGACGTGTCGCTCATGAATCCCAAGCACAGACGTAACAAACGGATTAATGTCCTCACCGAGAATGCGGCTCAGCTCATCATTCGTCACGATTCTTTCCGGAACATAGATCCCGGTACTAACAATATCCGCGAAAATCATTCTTATTTATCCGTAAAATCCGTGGTTAAAAATTCCGTAACAATCCGATTAAACTCCCCGGCCTGCTCGATGAAAAATGTATGACTCCCACCCTTCACAATTTGCAGCCTTGCCCCCGAAATCTTCTCCGCCAGATTCCTCGAATTCTGCACCGGCACAATCACATCAGCATCACCACTCAACACGAGCGTCGGGCCCTTGATCTCTGCCAGTCTCGACTCCGCATTGAAACTCATCGCTGCCTGCAACTGGCTCAGGTAAATGTGTTCCGGCACTTCATTTGTCGCGCGCAAATGCACGATGTGATCAACTTCAGCGACCT
>DATHTI010000073.1:0-4556 GCA_035463335.1 Pyrinomonadaceae bacterium
CCGCTGGGGCGGCCACGGAGGGCCGCCCCTACAGTTGATGCAAGCTGCGCCCTCTCACTCGCGACTTCTTTCGCGCTCGCGATCGCCTGTGAGCGTGAGCGCATCTGCCAGAGCCCATTGATATTCTGGCAGTGGATTCAACTCAGCCGCGCGTTTCAACTCGACAACTGCATCAGCCGGCCGGTGCAAAGCGAGAAGTGCTCGACCTCGCGCGAGCAGTGCGGGCGCGTAATCGCTTCTCAGCACGAGTGCGGCACTGCACGATTCGAGCGCTTCTTTCGTTGCGCCCTGCTGCAATTGGTAGAGTGACAGTCGCGTGTAAGCCCACGCCGCTGCTTCCGGATCGTTTGGACTGCCACCGCTAACAGCCAGCCTCATCAATTCAATCGCGCCGTTCAGATCGCCAGTCAGCCAGCGCACGTGTGCGGCACGCGCGTACGATTGCAGATCGGGCCGGAGGTCGATCATCTTCTGGTAGGCCGCTGCCCCTTCGCGAACCTTGCCACGATCGATCAAGACGTCTCCGAGAACGCCGTAATCAAACGGCCGTTCGCGCGTGCTCACGAGTTCGCGGGCCACGGCTTCGGCTTCATCGAAGCGATGCAGGCTTTGCAACGCGTGCGCGCGTAAAAGTAGTGCGTCAGGGCCTTTCGCGCCGCTTGCTTCCATGCAGGCCGCACATTGTTCGGCGAGGTTGTAATAGCTTGCATCGAAGGTGAGTCGCGCTTTCTTGACGAAGGTCCATCCGAGACGTTCCAGGCCGGATGTAGATCCACTGCGGATGAGCGCCTGTTGCCGCGCAATTTCTTCGTCGATTGGCTCATTGCCATCGAACGACGCAAGTACAAACCGGCAGGCGGCAGGCTCAGTTGTTTTTATCACGTCTGCTTTAGGAGCAGACTTACGGCTTCCAATCAAAGCCAGAAGCAGAATCGAGGAAGCCAGAACCGCAAGCGTTCCTTTGCTGAAGAGCCGCACTTTGTTTGTCATATCTTCAATCGTTTCAGGCACACGAATATCGCTGACTCAGATCGAGCCATCTCAGCTTGATGTTTTTGTTTCTCGATGGGATCTACGAATCGCGTCTACGTAGTGGATTTAGGTGAGGGAAATTTTGTAATTTGAGAGGCAATGAATACGACCGTCGCCGCTAATCTGCCGAAAGAGATGCAGTCGCATCACTATCCGATTCTGTACCAGGTTGAGGACACTCACTGGTGGTATGTCGGCCGGCGGCGCATCATTCAATCCCTGGTAGAGAAAATTTCTACGACACTGAAGAACCCGAAGATTCTTGATGTCGGGTGTGGCACGGGAGCGAATCTCAAGATGCTCGCAGCTTTCGGGAAAGCGGAAGGTGTTGACATTTCTCCGCAAGCGGTCGAGTTCTGCCGCGAGCGTGGGTTGGATTCGGTGAAGCTTGGAGCCGCAGAGCAGTTACCGTTTGAAGATAATTCGTTCGAGCTAGTCACTGCGCTCGACGTCATTGAACATCTTGATGACGACGTTGCCGGACTGCGCGAGATGAGAAGAGTCTTACGTCGCGACGGACGCGTGCTGATTTTTGTGCCGGCGTTTATGTTTCTTTGGGGTGTTCAGGACGATGTGAGCAATCACCGTCGTCGTTACACGTTGCCTGGTTTGCTGAAGGCAGTAGAAGCGGCGGGGTTTGAGGTCGAGTGGTCCAGCTACGCAAACATCAGCTTTTTTCTGCCCGTGCTGGTTGTGCGTTCGGTGATGCGGTGGCTGGGATTGCGCGCGGCTACAGAGTACGGGATAAACATTTCATCGATGAATGGACCATTCAGCTCGCTATTCGCGGCCGAGCGGTTTGTTTTTAAGCGCGGGAAATTGCCATTTGGAGTCTCAGCCGTCTGCATCGCACGACCGCGTTCAGAGTTCAAGCTTTAGCTTGTTGCAGTGTCTCAAAGTTACGAGTCCAAACTTGGAAGAGGTCAGTACCACCTGCGGTAGCGGGTGGGTCACCCATAGAGTTCACAATTCTGGACCAATTTCGCATGCTCATCATCCACCCACCCGCTACCGCAGGTGGTACTGACCTCTTCCAACAGTGATTTTTGACTTTTGGCGCAAAGCCGAAGAGCAAGCTAAAGCTAGAACTCTGAACGTGGAACTGTTACTCGACAGCGGAGCGAGGGAGGGAACGGGCTTTGGCGCTCGGCCTGTGTGAGAACCGGTACTTCAGAAGATTTGAAGTGAACTCGAGGATGGCTTTCGGCTTTACGAACGAGCCTCTGTTGTCATTGACCTTAAAATGAACTGGTGTTTCACCAATCTTGAGACCGAGCTCGCGCGCGCGGATCACGATCTCCGCATCGGCAAACCAATCGTCCGATTGCAGATTGAGCAGCTCGTACTTATCGCGCCGCATGATTTTAGGCTTCGAGTTGATGTCGCGCACTTTGAATCCAAAAAGCAAACTGAAGATCGCGTTGTACACCGCTGAGATGAGACGTCGATATAAACCATCGTCGCGTATGACGCGGTACGTCTTCGTTAGATCCAGATCCTCCAGCTCACATTTCAGCAGACAGGCGATAATCGACTCCGGCGGGAATTGCCCGTCGCCATCGATCACGCCGATGTACGTGCCGCGCGCGGCGTCGAGACCCATACGCATGTCCCATCCCATCATGCCTTGTTTGGGACGAATTACAGTGCGGATATTGGGTGACTGTTGGGCGAGCTTTTTGACTACCTGAGGTGTTTCGTCATCGCTGCCTTCGATGTAGTTTCCGACGAGCACGAGCTCCCAGGAGAAATTGCAGCGCGACAACGTTCGCTGCAAACGCTCAACGAATGGAATAATACTTTGTCCGCTTCGATAACAAAGTACTACGAGTGAAAAATGGGGCTCGGTCACGCGGCGATGTTATTACTTATTTCACCTCGTCTGCAAACGACGTAAATGATGCGAATCCTCGTCACCGGCGCCTCGTCGCCTCTGGCAGTTGGCGTGATGCGCCAGTTGCTCTTGAATAGCGACGTTGAGATCTGGTGCGGCCGTCACCGAAAAGACATTCCACTTGCCGATCCACGCGTGCACGTGATCGATCTGGATCTCGAATCCGACGTAGCCGGGACATTATCGCGCACGTCTTTCGATCTGGTCATTCACTTTGCAGGTGTGACTCACGCATCCGACGAACAGCAATACTGGAAAGTTAATCTGGAAGGAACACGTCGACTCGCCGAGGCAACACGCGCCGGTGGTTGCCGCCGTTTTGTCTACATCAGCACGCGCTGCGCGACGCACGGCAGCGGAGCATATGGCGAGTCGAAACTCGCGGCCGAGCAGGAGCTTCAGAAGCTGGAGTGGCAGAGTTTACTGATCATTCGTCCGGCTGAGATCTATGGAGGCGGAGGCGGGGAGGGAATCGATCGCATGTTGACGCTTGCGCGGAAGTTGCACGTTGTTCCAGCACTGTTCGGCGGCGCTAATTTGCTCTTCGCCCCAATGCATGTTGACGATTTTACGAAGCTCGCAGCCGAGCTGATTCAACAACACAATCACGGAGTCAGAATCGAAACCGTCTGTGGTCCCGAGGATCTGAGCGGCATCGCGCTCGCGTGGCGCATCGCCAAACATCATCGTGCGCTGCCGCTTCCGCTCTGGTGGCCCGCGGTGGCCATTTCACTCAAAGCGTTACACAAACTCGGGATTGCTATCGTTAAGCCAGATCAGTTGACGCGGTTAACCAGTCAAAAAACGGGTACCGCCAAGAGCACTGCTTCTATCCACAGATTACGCAGATTCTTTTAGCGTGCGACGTAGGACGTGCGGCTGGTGATCACGTAATCGGGATGTCCTTTAACGGTGATGGAGATGCGTCTTCTTTTTCCGTCACGGTCTTTATTAGTTGGATAGTAGCCAATGATGTAGCGCTGATTCAGGTCCTTGACTATCCGGTTGTAAGTTTCCGCTGCCTGCGACTTCGTTTCTAAAAACTCGGCCCAGCCACCTGAGAGTTTCGACAGCTCCACGAGGGCATTTTGCACTTTGAGCTCATGGTCCAACCTTGCGTGCCAGATCTCCTGCGTGAGTTTCTTTTGCCGCACTTCCTGACGCGCTCGCAGAAGGTTTTTCAACTTCGTGGATGAGGCCGCGGCTGACCACATCGCAACGGCTCTTTCATCTTCAGCCGTCAACCGTCGAATCTGCTCGTCTTCGCTGAAACCGATCAAAGGAATGCGCGGAATGATCGTATAGATGGTGGCCCGCGATTTCTCCACGGAACGGTAAACGTCGTCGAGGCTAAACTCGGTCACCAGCGTTCGTTGCAACTTCTTCTTGTATTCGATCTCCTCCTGAACTTCAGCGCGCAATTCAGTTGGCAGTCCTGGCGGCAACTGGTGGACGATCAGAGAATTTCGCAGGTACTCAATTTCATCTCCATCAGTTTGAAAGACAATGATCGGACTTTGATCTTCGTCGTCAAAGGCTTCATTGAGCGTCGCCATCAACGCACTGAATTGAGAGCTGCGGCCAAACTGCGGTTGCTTCTTGCCGAGGCCAAAAACTCCCTTACTTCCCC
>DATHTI010000074.1:0-20492 GCA_035463335.1 Pyrinomonadaceae bacterium
CACCAGGTTGGCATTCTCGACAACTGGCGTGACCCGCAGAAGACACCCGCGCAGATGGCGCAGGAGCAAAAGGGCGGCGTCGGCCAGATGATCGGCGCAGATTAGCCCACAAAAGGCACAAAGCAGAACCACAAAAGCACAAAAAGTTTCTTGAGAAGTTGAGGCGCTGAATTCTCCCGCACGAAGAATTCGGCGCCTCCGCACATTCAGTTATTTGTGCTTTTGTGCCTTTTTGTTGCTACTGCTTTGTTCTTTCTTTTGCGGCTGTACAACGACGATCCTCGGGTTGACAAGTCTCGCCTCTTTCCTCCGCAAGTCGAAACTCCGTGGTTGCTTCAGAGATAAAACCTGCGTTGGCAAGCTCGATGGCAAGGAGCTTGCGGGTGTGTGGATCGTCTTCGAGCGCGAGTGCCTCACGATACTCGCGAATCGCAGTTGTCGAATCAACCTTGAGTTTTGCTCGAGTGGCGCGCGCGAGGTGAGCATCAACGCTGCGATTGTCGAAATAGAAGTAAACGGAAATCCCAGCTAACGCGATAACCGCATACAGCAACGGAAGCACGTAGCGCCATCTCTGCGGTGGCCCAATCTTTGGCCGCCACATCATTAACACGAGATAAATCGGAAAAACGATGAGCGGCAGAAACAGCGTGCCGATAGCAAGCGCGAGTGCGTAATGAATTCGAAAGCGTTTGCGAGCCGAGGCAAGTACCCACGTCGAGATTAGCGCGGAAACAGCGAATGCAGCGGGCATAATGAGGTCAAACAACTGACCCGCCGAGATGGTAGTTCGTAAACTCAACGTCGTGTAGGGCCGAGATCGCCGCCGATTGTCGAAATCGACACTGAGCTCGAGAGCCCGAGTCCGGAAAGCCGCCCCGCCATAAGGACGATCACTTCTCCCTTTTCAACCACGCCCGCTTCAAGCAATCGTTGCTCGCCGACTTTTAGCATCTCTTCCGTCGATTGGGCGTGCTTGATCAACAACGGCTCCACAGCCCAGATCAGCGATAACTCTGACATGACTTCGGGCCGGTGCGTGAGTGCGATGATGCGCTGTACGTGGCGAATCGATGAGAGTCTCCGGGCCATGAGTCCCGATGCGGTGAATACGGCTGTGACTTTCGTTCCCATCTCATCGGCAGCAAACGCGGCAGCTTCGCATAACGCACGACTCACGCGTCCCGATTGCCTGCCAAGCCAGCGCCTCAGATTGTCCTCCGGCTGCTCTTTGACTGTTTCCGCTGACTCGATGATACGAGCCATCATAGCCACGGCCGCGTCCGGATACGCGCCGGTAGCAGTCTCATTTGAAAGCATAACGCAATCAGAGCCGTCCCAAACGGCGTTCGCAACGTCAGACGCTTCAGCGCGCGTCGGCCGCGGGCTCGACACCATCGATTGCAGCATCTGTGTGGCAGTGATCACCATCTTTCCGGCCTGAATCGATCGCTCGATGATGCGCTTTTGATAAACGGGTACTAGCTCGACGCTCGTCTCGACGCCGAGATCGCCGCGCGCCACCATCAGTCCATCAGCCGCGGCGATGATCTCGTCGAGATGATCGATCGCTTCCGATTTCTCGATCTTCGCGATGAGCGGCGCACGTCCACCCGCTTCATTGATCAACTGCTTAGCCTGCTCACAATCGCTCGCACGGCGCACGAACGAGAGCGCGATGTAGTCGGCATCCTGCTCAACCGCCCATTTGAGATCGACTATGTCTTTGTCAGTTAGCGACGCGATCGGCAGGGCGACACCGGGCAGGTTTATTCCTTTTCGTTCGCCCAGCAGTCCGCCGTCGATGACTTTGCAAATGACGTCAGTATCGGTTGCACTTTCGACGACGAGCGAGAGGGCGCCATCGTCAAGCAACATGCGTGTGCCGGGCTGGACGACACGCGGAAGATCTCCGTAGTTAGTCGACACTTGCTTGTCATCACCGGGAACCGCTCGCGTCGTGATTGTGAAAAGAGATCCCGGCGTGAGTTTTACCGGCTGATCGTCTTTAAGCTCGCCCGTGCGGATCTTTGGACCCGAAAGATCGACTAAGACTGCAATCGGCCGTCCGAGTTTCGCTGCTGCTGCACGTGCGCGCTCGATGTCCTGAGTCTTCTCTTCCTGCGTGCCGTGCGACATGTTGATGCGCACGCCGTTCGCGCCGGCAGCGATCAGTTTCTCGATCATTTGCGGCTCACGAGAAGCTGGGCCGAGCGTGATTAGAATCTTTGCTTTTCTCAAAGTTTGAACCCGTCAGGATATGTGTTAGGGAGCTGGTGGTGTCTTCAGTGCAGTCTCGACTGCGCTGTCAAGATACGCGCCCGTGCTGGAGCCGAAGCCAATGAAACGCTGAACAAGCTGGCCCTGTCGATCGAAGACGAATGTTTGTGGAATCGCATCATGGTCCGCCAGCAAAAAGCTTACGAGCTCTTCGTCTGGTCGCGCGAGCGGGTATTGGATGCCAAACTCTTTCGCGAAACCAGGCACTAGCTGCTCGTCGTCTGGTCCACCGACGTTTAGTCCGACGACTTGCAAGCCCTGCGCCTCATATTTCTTCTGTAGTCCGATTAAATGCGGAATGCTGTCGCGACACGGAGCGCACCAGGTGGCGTAGAAATCCAGGATCAGGACCTTGCCTCTGTACTCGGAAAAAACGGAGCGCTTGCCGTCAGTGAGCTCCCAACCCATGTTGGCAAGTGATGCTGCCCGCGTCGGCGGCATCGGGTAAGTGGTCCCGGTTGGCGGACTCGTGATTACTGGTGTTGGTTGCGTGCTGGTCTGATCATTGCTGTTGCACGCTACAGACAACACAAGACCACTAAGGCATATGGCCGCGAGAAATGTCTTTTTAATCCTCATCCTCACCTTTATTTTGACTCTGTTCCTGCGGCACCGGGTCACCGGGCACACGATATTCACCCTCAACCCAACGGCCGAGGTCAACAAGTTGACAGCGTTCAGAACAGAAGGGACGGACAGGATTGTCTTTCCACTCGACTGGCTTACCGCAGGTTGGACAGTTCATGAATCGCTAACGCCACGAAACGGCGCGCATCATCTTAAAGAGATACGGGTCGTTTGATCAGTATTCGTCGTTTGACGAATGCGATCGTACCTTCGCGGCGCATGGCATTCAAGCGGACCGTGACGCTTTCACGAGTTGATCCAACAATGGAGGCTATTTCGCGGTGAGGCAGAGGGATATCAATAAGCACACCTTCGGGTTCGGAAACTCCGTATTTCATGGAAAAATCAGCCAGTAAACTGTCGAGACGGGCGGGAATGGCATTGAGCGCAAAATCAGCCAGGCGGCGCTCCGCGTGATCAAGTCGTTGACCGATCAGGCGGAAAGTGTAATCATGAAGGCGGTCATCCTCAGCCATCCCCCGTTTGAAGTCCCCGACCTGGATTCGCAGGAGCCTGGAATTTTCATAGGCGATTGCAGAATTCGCACGTTGCCCCGCAGCAGAATAGAGTGCTGATTCCCCAAACAAGGATCCCTCAGGAAGGATATCGATTACGGCTTCGCGCCCTGTGTCCGGTTCAATACGACAAAGTTTGATACGACCATGGATAATCGCATAGAGGCAGTCGGCAGGTTCCCCCGCGCGATAGACGAAGCGACGGCGACGAAAGTCAAGGACCACTGAATTACGCGCCATGTCGTTAACGAGGGCATCATCCAGTGTCAGGCCAAACTCTAACTGGCGAATTATTTCAGCGCGATCTTCGGGAGTTAAATCCCGCGCGCGCTTTTGTTCCTGCAGGGCGTTCATCTCCATGTCCTTTTGGGCATCGAGTTACAGTTTCCAGCTTGATTCAGTTGACGGTGTTGCTCTTGTTTCAACGTGGTCCTGTGCGGGTTAATTTCTATAATAACTGTAAGGACACCCGCGCGCGGTTCCCAGGATTGTTACTCTCGTTTGAATCTTTTGACGCGATTTTAGGGCGAGTACAGACACGCTGAACCGAGGCTCGAACTTTAGCATGAAGGCTCGGGAGCGTGCAAGAACAATAAAGAAGCAGTGGACCTAAAATTGAAGTTTCAGCCACAGATTACGCAGATTTCCCATACAACATCTGCGTAATCTGTGAATAGAAGAATCGAAATTAGCGTACTGATAAAGCAGCAAGCCATCTCGTTTTATGGAGTCAAAATCCAACATTCTCGTCGTAGACGATAATCCCGATAAATTGAACCTGATCAAGGCGGCCCTGGACCTTGCTGGTTACAACGTAACTACGGCGACGGACGGCGACGAGGCGCTCGCGGCCATTGAGTCGTACCAGCCGGACCTTGTGATAACCGATGTCATGATGCCCCGCATGAATGGTTACGAGCTGGCCCAACGAATCAGGGCCAACCCGGTCACGAAGTTTATTCCCGTCATCATGCAGACAGCGGCGGGCCGGCGCAGCGAAGATCTTCGCCGGGCCAACGAGGCCGGCGCGCTGGGCTATATCACTGATCCGACCGATCTCGATTTGCTGCTTGCCAGGACCAGGACGCTGCTCGAGTTCAAAGCCTATCTCGACGTTTGCGAGGAGGCGGCTTTTACGGACCACCTGACTGGTCTCGCAAACCGCAGAAGGTTTGAACGCCAGCTCGAGCGAGAGGTGGCCCGCATCGGAAGATACGGCCATCCGTTCAGTCTCTTGATGATCGATATCGATAGTTTCAAAGACCTCAACGATACTTTTGGTCACGATGCAGGTGACGACGCCATTCGCCGGCTCAGCAAGGTCTTGCGCGAAGGCACGCGAGGCATCGATTTGGCTGCGAGAATAGGAGGCGAGGAGTTTGCGGTGCTGCTCGTCGAAACCCGCAAAGAAGGTGGATTGGAAGTAGCCGAACGGCTCCGGGCTGCCATCAAAGTGATCGAGATTCCCACCGCCCGGCATATAACGGCCAGTTTTGGGGTTGCGGAATGTCCTACCGACGCGCAAACTGCTGCTGATGTATGGAAGGCAGCGGACGTAGCTTTGTATGAAGCCAAGCGGAGCGGCCGCGATCGCGTGGTGGTGATGCCGCCGCGCTCGAACTCGATGGCTGCGGGTGACGTACAAAGCGAAGGAAATTTAGGAGTTTTATCGCGAGGATAGGAATGGCTGATTACAGAGAAAAGCTGGATGAATGGCAACAGGCGGCGCGCCGCAAGGCACGCGAGCTCGACGAGAAATACTCGATCTCCGATCTGGTTGGTGAAAGCGCTCGCGCGGCTGGCGAAGCCGCCCGGCGTAGCGCTGAGACTGTGGCCGGAGGAGCGGAGCGGCTGCGAGCGGAAGCGGAAAAGTTGACCGAGGATGACGAGGTCAGCGACGCTGCCCGCCGTGCGGCGAGTGAGACCGTAAAGAATGTGAAGCGGGCGGGTAAGGCTGTCCGCGATGTTGCCGGCGATACCGGCAAACGAGTTCTTGACGACGCGAAGACTTACTACGACCGCGCCTCGTCGCTTTACGACACGGGTGCAAGGTTCACACGTGCTTCGACTGCGGCGACAACCGGATTGCTGAAAGCGCGTGACTGGATCAAGGAAAATCCCGGCAAGGCGGCGGTCGTTTCAGTGTCGCTGGTTTTGGGTATCAGGGCGGGCGCGGCCTTTCCGGGTCTGGATGCGGTATTGCTCGGCTCACACCCACACTGGTTAACACACTCGGCGCTTCCCGTTTGGGGCATACACAAAGCGAGTGAAAAGTTTGATAGTTATTTGAAGAAACAGGAAGAACTGATCGCGCGTGGCGAGCTCGACGAGGCGGCGCAGCAGCGCGTGCAGTTTGAGCGGAAGATCGCGAAGTATGTTGGGGCGCCGTTGCTGGGCGCGTTCAGTTGCGCGGCAGGCGCCGCGATGTGGGCCCAGATCTTCCAACCGGGCGCGATCACTGGCGCGCCGATCAGTTGGCTACTTGGCGGCAATCCATTTCTCGACGGTGTGTGGCTCTTCGCCAACGGTGTAATCTGCTTCCACCAGGGCTACAAATTCTTCATGATCGCGTTGGCAAATCAGGAAGAGGTGGTCCGGGTAGTGAGAGAAATTAAGGGCCTTCTACCCGCAGCTGTTTAGTACACAAAAGGCACAAAGGGCACAAAAAAACTTTTATGTGCCTTTTGTGCTTTTTTGTGGCTATAAGATGGTTATTGGAAAAGGCAGGAAGCAGAGGACGAAGATGATCAATGTCGCGATAGCGATCGCGATCCGCTTTGTTCCCAATGGTTCCATGACCGCGGGTTGTGGGTGCGGGACTTTCATCATGACTGCCAGTAAGACAGCGTAGAGAAATCCGCTTGGGCTGCCGTGCCACCAGAACCCTAAGAATGCGAGTGCGGCCATGGTTACGAAGGCGACACGCCCGATAATCTTATGTGCGCGGCCGCCAAACAAGGAAAATGTTCCGTGACCGCCGTCGAGTTGGCCCACCGGCATCAGATTCAAACTCGTCACCAGTATTCCGATCCACGCTGCCATGTAGTAAGGATTTATAGGCGTGTTTGGATCGAGCGGTATGCCCGCCAGTTTACTTATCAATCGAAACAGTAATGGATCGTTGAAGTACATCCAGTGGCCCGCCGGATCGAGAGGCGGGCCTGCCGTCAATACTCCGATCACAGCGATGGGCAAAGCCACCACAAATCCCGCCAGTGGTCCAGCCAGGCCGATATCGAATAGTGCGCGACGCGACGGAATAGCAGAGCGAATCTTGATGAACGCGCCGAAAGTTCCAGCCAGGAACAACGGCGGCGCCGGAATGAAATAAGGCGGTGTCGCGTTCACTTTGTAGTACCGGCACGCGAGATAGTGTCCCATCTCGTGCGAGAAAAGAATCGCGAGTAACGAAGCTGAAAACGTCGCGCCTTCAGCTATTAGACGTGGATGAGAGAAGACGTACCGCAGCAGCTCGATTATTGAATACAAATATGAGAGCGGAATGTAGAGCAGGTAGTCCACCGGACTCGCGAGACGCGGCTCTGGAATGGGAAGCTCCGGAGTTGCGAGCATCGTTCCGGCCAGAGTTGTAGTGAGAACTGTGAGCAGGAATAAGCCGCCATGCAATCGCCACTCGCGTGCGGAGAGCCAGGGCTGGCGACGCGTGTGCACGTCTAAACCTGGCGGCGCAGTTCTAATCGATTCGTCCATCGCGCTGATTATGATTACGTAAACTCAAAAAACGTTTATTGATTCTCCGGCGGTTCAGGCGACTGTTCCAGTCACGGTGCTTATTGCCGAAAAGGGGCGGCCACGGAGTGCCGCCCCTACAGTCAAATCTCAAAATTTTAAAAACAACTAAAACTCGTCTTCGTCGTCGTCGGCCGCGTCATCGATATCGATGTCGCCGCCGTCATGCGCCTGCAATTCCTTGCCTGGCTTGAAGCGAATCGTCTTGCCCGACGGAATCGCCACTTCTTCGCCGGTGCGCGGGTTGCGGCCCACGCCTCGCTTCCGCGGCTTCACGACAAACACGCCGAACCCGCGGAGCTCGATTCGTTCACCCCTCGTCAGCGCTTCCTTCATCGAATGAAAAAGAGCTTCGACGGCCTGTTCAGCCTTCATCTTCGGCACGCCGGTTTTATCAGCAACGCGGTTGATGATGTCTAACTTGATCACGTCAAGGGGCCTCTTTTCTGCTGCGCCTGGAAACCATGTCCGGGGGCCGCAAAATGCAGGCGAGGATGATAGAGACCGTCGGCAAACCCTGTCAAGGAAATGGCAAAAAAGCCCGTACCGCGATTGCACAGAGAACACCGATTACGCTAACCTCAAAACCGCTCTGTAGAGTGGTTGAATATGTTTGGAATTAGAAAACGCAGGCCGCCGCCGTTTGGTGGCGTTCACGTCGACGACGACAAAGACATCCAGGAACACAGACCCGAAGAGGCGTCGCGCAACGATCTCTGGTCGGAAGCGCGACTGCTGCTCCGCGATCTGATCTTCGCGCTGATGATTGCGGCGCTCGTGGTCGTGTTCATTGTGCAGCCGGTGAAGGTTGAAGGCACGTCGATGCTGCCTCGCCTGCACGACGGCGAGCGCATTTTTGTCAATAAGCTGATTTATTACGACGACTTTCGCTGGGCGCCGAAGATCGAGCGCGGCGACATCGTTGTTTTCTGGTTTCCCGACGATCCGTCGAAGAGTTACATCAAACGCGTTATCGGCCTGCCGGGCGATACGATTGAAGTGCACGAAGGAATCGTGCGCGTCAACGGCCGCGACATCGAAGAAACTTATCTCGATCCGCGCTTGAACCTGTCGCACCGCAGCCAGGCTGCGACTTACGTCAGGCCAAACTACTATTTTGTGATGGGCGACAATCGAGATAATTCGAGCGACTCGCGCATCTGGGGTCTCGTGCCGAAAAAATATATTTACGGCAAAGCGCTGTTTCGCTACTGGCCACTGACAGAAGCCAGCGTGATTCATCACGAGGACATCAAGCCGCCGCCGACGGCGCCCGGGCATACGCCCGATTTTCAGGACAACCCGACGCCGGGTGAGCCTACGCCGCGACCGTATGTGCCCGGTGAATCGCCACAGCCTTGATACATATGCTTGACTGGCTGCGTTTCCTGCTCATGATTTTTTACGCCCCGGTGCGTGGGATGCGCGGTATGCGAGACCGCGGCTCACTCGCGCCGGTGGTATTGATCGCGTTCGCCGGGCAGTTTGCGTATGGCTACGTAGCGAAAAAATTTGCCGGAGCGACGTACGGAGTTACCTGGGAGCTCTTTCACACGGCGAAGATAATCGCGATCGTGGCGATCGTGATGGTGCCAATCCTGACGCTCGTCGCCAATATGTTTGAGCGACGCGGCAGTTTTCGAGTGGTCCTGACGCAGGAGTATGCGCCGCTCGCGGCCTCGCTGTTTTACGTTCTCACTGCCGCCAATATTCTCGGATTACTAATCGCGACGGTTCTGCATTACTCAGGCGTCCAGGCTCAGACGGTTGAGATGCTGCTGGTGACATATCAAAATCCGGATGCAGTGCCGAAGATTGCTCAATCCGGGGAATTGGCCGAACAACTTAAAAATCCGGTTTTCCTGGCGTACCAGCTTTTCACGATGTTCCAACGAGGATTGTTTGGGATCGGAGTGATTCTGGCTGTTAAAGACACGTTCAGGATGTCAGCAGTGCGCGCTTTCGGTGTAACTTTCATCTCGTATTTTGCCGTACAGCTCATCGCGCCGATCGCGTTTCACCTGTTTTCGGGAGTGGCTGGTTCGCCGTTTCTCCTGTTCTTTCTTTTCCTGTTGTTGCGCAATTACTTCAGCGACATCATGGGCGGCCACCGGGCGAGGGCAGCGTTCAGGCAAAATCTCGAATCGGCGACACTCAATCCGGCAGATGCGTCGGCGCACTACAATCTCGGGTTGCTTCACCAGGGGCGAGGCGAGTTGGACCAGGCGCGCCAGCGCTTCGAACGAGCGCTGGAGATCGATCCGGAAGAGATCGATGCGAGTTACCAGCTCGGCCGGATTGCGCGCCAGCAGAAGCGATACGCCGACGCTATTCAGAACTTCGAGCAAGTCGTGACGCGAAATCCGGCGCACTCACAACATGAGATCTGGCGCGAAGTGGCAGCGACGTACATTGCGGCCGGACAGTTTGAAGATGCGCGGACGGCGTTGGACCAGTTTCTCGAGCACAGGCCGTCGGATCCGGAAGGGTTGTACCTGATGGGTCGCGCGCACGCGGGCCTCGGTCATAAGCGTGAAGCGACGAGCCTGATGCAGGCGTGTATCGAAGCCGTGAAGACCGCGCCGGCCTATAAATATCGCGCGAGCAAGCGTTGGTTGAATGAAGCGCAACAGTTTATTAAGAGTAGCCAGTAAATGAATAATAAGCGCGCAGCTCTTTTGGCTCTTGAAGATGGTCGCACGTTTCGTGGTCGCTCGTGGGCGGCTGAGGGTGAAGTGTGCGGCGAGATGGTTTTCAACACGTCGATGATGGGTTACCAGGAGGTCCTCACCGATCCGTCATACGCGGGACAGATCGTCTGCATGACTTACCCGCTGATCGGCAACTACGGCGTGAATGCTACAGACGCCGAGTCGACGCGCCCGTGGGTCGAAGGCTTTGTTGTTCGTGAGGCGAGCCGCATCGCGTCCAACTGGCGCTCTGAAGAGAGTCTCGAATCGTATCTGAAGCGTTGGAATATCGTCGCGATCGAAGGCATCGACACGCGCGCGCTCGTGCGACACATTCGCGACAAGGGTGCGATGCGTGCGTGTCTCTCGACCACCGATCTCGACGAAAAGAGCCTTGTGGAAAAAGCACTCCAGTCGCCACCGATGGAGAACCGCGAGCTCGCCAGCGTCGTCACGACGAAAGAGCCTTACGATTTTCCCGCTGAAGGTCAGGAACGTTTTCACATTGTTTGTTACGACTTCGGCGTGAAGCGAAACTCTCTGCGCGAGCTGGCGCAGCTTGGTGTGCGCACGACTGTTGTGCCGGCCTCGACTCCGGCCGCCGCTGCGTTGGCCCTCAAGCCAGATGGGATTTTCTTATCGAATGGCCCGGGCGATCCGGCGTCGATGAACAAGGAAGTCGCGGAGATTCGCGAGCTGTTGAAGGCGAAGGTACCGACGTTCGGAATTTGTTTCGGACACCAGTTGCTCGGGCGCGCGTTCGGCGCTGAGACATTCAAGCTCGTGTTCGGACATCGTGGCGGAAACCAGCCGGTGAAAGAGCTCGCGCGTCCGAACGTTGAGATAACGTCACACAATCACGGGTTTGCGGTGAGTGCGGAGAGTCTTCCCGCGGAGGTTGAGGTGACGCACATCAATCTCAACGATCAATGTGTTGAGGGAATGCGTCATCGCACATTGCCGGTGATCTCGGTCCAATACCACCCTGAAGCCGCCCCCGGCCCACACGACGCGGAGCATCATTTTGTGCGTTTTGTGAAATTGATGGAATCAGCCGCGGATGAACGCAGATAAACGCGGATCGGCGTTTATCCGCGAAAATCCGCGTTTCCTAATTTCTCAGGCATTTTTAGCTCGCCGGTGGTGAGGTCGGGGCGGGCGCGGACCATTTCTTCGGGTGTGCTTTCAGCGTGAAGCTCTTCGGCGACCACTGCCGCAACTGCCGCGACCTTCTCAGTCTCAGAAGCGTTCGGCTCCAGTAGATCTGCGATCCCTTCGCTGCCGCGATGCTCCATCCAGTGACGATAACTCACCGTGATGATCGCCACCACTGGAATCGCCAGAAAGATCCCTGCTACTCCAGCTAACTTCTCACCCGCAAGAATCGCAAATATCACGGCGAGCGGATGCAGGTGAATGCCTTGCCCGATTAGGCGCGGGTAAATCACGTAGTCGTGGACGATGCGCAACACACCCAGAAACAACAACACCAGAAACGCATTGAACGGGCCGGCATGAAACATCGCGAGCAACCCTGCAAGCAACGCGATCACCAATGGACCAGCAAGCGGAACGAACTCGAAAACCCCCGCCAGTACGCCCATCACCAGTCCGCCCGGTAGGCCCAGCAACGTGAAACCGATCGAACAAATGATTCCGATAAACAAACACGCCGTCAGTTGTGCGCGAATGTAAGCAGCGAGCGTGTGGTTGATGTCCTGGAAAAACTCATCGCCGCGCCAGCGCCAGCGTCCACGCGGCAGCATCAGCAACGCGGAACGTCGAAAACTCTCCGCGTCCTTCAAAAGAAAGAACGCAAGGATCGGAATCAATATGAGCCATGGAATATAAATAACGTATCCCAGCGCGGCCGTCGCAAATTCGGTCGTGGTGGCGCTGACTTTTTCAGTCGCCTTTTGGCTGGCGTTATTCAACGCGTCCACCACTGGAGCAGGGAGGCGGCGCGAGTATCTGATGATTTCCTGCGTCCGATCGCTGAATGATTTCCAGTAAGCCTTTGACTGATTGGCAAACTCCGGAAACTGATTACTGAGGCTTGGGAGAATTACAAACACCGCAAACACGATCGCGGCGAGGATGACCAGGTAAGCGAGCGCAATGGCAACGATTTTCGGTATCGCGATGGTGCGACCGCCGACGGTTCTTTGTTGTCGTAAAAACTCGACAAGCGGCGAAACGAGGTACGCGAAAAAGATCGACAGCACGAGCAGCAGGATGACGACAGTGATCTTCGAGATCACCCACAGCACGACACCGACCGCGAGCAACACCATGATCACGCGCAGCACGACGCGCGTCGAAGGTCCGTACGACGCTTCAACGGCCGCCTTCGCCGCGGTTGCCGCATTGTCTTTAGCTGTCTCTCGATCCACGTATCTATAACCGTGCGTGCAATCTTCCGATCAAATCGACCACCGCTCGCTGATCATGATTGCTCAGCTCACGAAACTCAACTCCGAACGTGTCAGGGGTGGAATGATGAATCACTTCGCCGTTCAGTGACAATGCATCTTCGCCGTCAAGCAGCAAAAGTCCGAGCTGATCTCCGATCTTTACGTCGGGACACGACGGAAGGTTTGTCACACGCAAACCGCCGAGACTGATGTCCTGTGGCTCACCGATGCCGAGCGACTCGTTCAAACTCTCGTCTTCGATGGCAAGAGTGATACGCGAAGTGACGTAGTAACGAGGGTGTCGCCTGCGATCGTGCGGGGGAACATCAGAGTCTGTCATCGTGAATCGTCCTCAGTGAGCTACATCGTCTTTTTCATCAGCTTCCCCTTCAGCTTCGCCTTCACCTTCGGGCGCGGGCGGCGGCGTCACGCGAGGAGCAGCCGGCTCCCAAACGAGCCCGCGCCATTCGTCCGTTTCGCCGAGTAGCTGAAGCGCGGCGAGTGGATGGCCGGGATGGCGCTCGATACGAAGCACCTCCGCGATCACTTGTAGCTTCTCACCGGATTCACCAAGCACTTCGAGACGCACACGACTACCCACTTCGGGCAGTTGTCGCGGCAGGTGCACGAGCGTGCCCTCTGGACCAACATTCTCAGTGGTGCCTTCGGCGACGATGTGGGTGCCGCTTGGCTCATCCCATTCCGCTTTTACCTCGAGGCTGGCGAGGTAACGTGGGCCGGAGCGATTGTCTGGTTGCACTTCCCGGGGCATCTGGGTCACCCTCCTTTATTGTAGGGGCGGCCCTCCGTGGCCGCCCCTACAGTTATTCTTCCTCGGCTCTCAATTTCTCCAACACCGAAAAATCTTCCAGCGTCGTGACGTCACCAGCGACAGAGCCGCTCGTAGCGATCTCGCGCAGGAGTCGTCGCATGATCTTGCCGGATCTCGTCTTCGGCAACGCATCGGTAAAGCGAATCTCGTCAGGTCGGGCGAGTGCGCCAATCTCCTTCGTGACGTGTGCTCGCAGCTCCTCGTTCAACTCGTCTGACGCAGCATGTGTTCCTTCGAGCGTTACGAAAGCCACCACCGACGATCCTTTCAACTCGTCGGGACGCGCAACGACGGCCGCCTCAGCGACTGCGCTGTGCGACACGAGCGCGCTCTCAATTTCCGCCGTTCCGAGTCTATGTCCGCTTACATTAATAACATCATCGATCCGGCCCATTATCCAGAAATAACCGTCCTGATCGCGGCGCGCGCCGTCGCCTGCGAAATAAATGCCTTCAATCTGTGACCAGTACTGCTGCTTATACCGCTCGTCGTCGCCCCAGATCGTTCTCAACATCGAGGGCCACGGTCGCTTGATCACCAGATAGCCGCCTTCACTTGGGCCAACAGATTTGCCGTCGCGAGTCATGATATCGGCTTCGATTCCCGGAAACGGGAGTGTACCGGAGCCAGGTTTCGTGGGTGTTGCACCCGGAAGCGGTGTGATCATGATCGCGCCGGTTTCGGTTTGCCACCACGTATCGACAATCGGGCAGCGCTCGCGCCCGATCACGCGGTGATACCACATCCACGCTTCGGGATTGATCGGTTCGCCGACTGTACCGAGCAATCTCAGTGATGAGAGATCGTGTTTCGTGGGCCAGTGCTCGCCCCACTTAATGAACGCGCGGATCGCAGTCGGAGCTGTGTAGAAGACGTTGACGCGATGGCGCTCAATCATGCTCCAGAAGCGATCGGGCCCGGGCCAGTTGGGCGCGCCTTCATACATCAAAACGGACGCGCCGTTTGAGAGTGGACCATACACGACGTAGCTGTGGCCCGTGACCCAGCCGATATCGGCGGTGCACCAGTAAAGATCCTCTTCTTTGAGGTCGAACACCCACTTCGTCGTGAGATGTACCTGCAACAGGTAACCGGCGGTCGTGTGGAGAATGCCTTTCGGCTTACCCGTCGTGCCGGACGTGTAGAGAATGTAGAGCGGATGTTCGCTGTCGAGCTCTTCAGCATCGCAATTCGCATCAACAGTCTCCATCAGCTCGTGCCACCAGAAATCGCGTCCCGGTTCCATTTGCTGTGGTGAACCAGTGCGACGGACCACAATACATGCATTCACAGACGGAGTTGACTTCAACGCCTCGTCAACTGCGGGTTTGAGTTTTACTTCGTTGCCGCGACGCCAGCCGCCATCCGCAGTGACGACTAGCTTGCAGCTCGCATCGTTGATCCGGTCAATCAGTGCAGAGCTGGAAAAGCCACCGAAAACGACTGAGTGTGTGGCGCCGATGCGTGCACACGCGAGCATCGCAATCGCGAGCTCAGGAATAAGCGGCATGTAGAGCGCGACGCGATCGCCGCGTTGAATGTTCGCGTGCTTCAGCACGTTCGCAAACTTGCAGACTTCCGTGTGCAGTTGTTGATAAGTGAACGTACGCGTCTCGCCGGGTTCGCCCTCCCAGATGAGCGCTGCTTTGTTGCGTCGCCAGGTGGTGAGATGACGGTCGAGACAGTTGTAAGAGATGTTGATCTTGCCGCCGCCGAACCACTCGGCGTGCGGTGGGTCCCACTTCAACACGGTGTCCCAGGTTTTGAACCAGTGTAGCTCCGTCTCGGCCATACGGGCCCAGAACGCTTCCGGATCCGCGGCGGCTTCAGCCCGCAGGCGCTCGAGCTCGGCCATTGACTTGATGTGTGCGCGCTCGGAAAAAGACTCGGGAGGCGGGAAGATTCGCTCTTCCTGTAGCACTGATTCGATGTTTGTGGTGACGCTCGACATGCGTGCCTGTGTACCATACTTTATAGCCACAAAAAAGCGCAAAAAGCACATTTCGCTATGACTCTTTATATTGGAACTAGCGGCTACAGTTACAAGGAATGGAAGGGAAGTTTCTATCCCGAGAAAATCTCGTCAAAAGAGATGCTCTCGTATTACGCGTCGCGTCTGCACGCGGTCGAGCTAAACAACACGTTCTATCGCATGCCGCAACCGGCGATGATTGAGAGTTGGAAGGCGCAGGTGCCTGAGAACTTTCGTTTCTCAGTAAAAGCTCCGCAAGTCATTACTCACTTTCGCAGACTGAAAGACGCAGGCCCGCAAACGCGAATCATGCTGAAGACAGTGGCGGCTTTGGAGGATCGTCTGGGCGCGGTGATTTTTCGTCTGCCGGAAGATATGAAGAAGGATCTGAAACGGCTGGAGACGTTTCTGAAAGTGTTACCGGCAGACACACGTGCTGTTTTCGATTTTCGACATCCGACGTGGTTTGACGATGAAGTGGTGGCGTTGTTGAAGAGTCAGAACCGCGTGTTTTGCGTTTCAGACATTGAAGATCTGCCTGAGAGTCACGCGTACAAAACCGCTGATTGGGGTTATGTACGCCTGCGACGTGTGAAGTACACGAAGGCCGAGCTCGTTAAATGGTCCAAATTAATAAAGGCGCAGAAGTGGAAAGATACTTACGTGTTCTTCAAACACGAAGATGAGGGTACTGGGCCCAAACTCGCGGCCCAGTTTCTTGATTTATCCGTGTAATCTGTGGCTAAAAGTTTCCGCCACACTCATCGTGACCGCAATCGCAGTCGAGCTCGATCGTATCGCCCGCGCCCTCGCATGACGCGCTACAATATTTGCCGCCTGGTTGCGCCGGGCAGGTACAGCTCGGATTCTTGCACTTTTTGTTATCGTCCGCCATTCGGATCCTCCGCGATGATCTAGATTTTTTTGGAGTGCGTAGAGTAGCAACTAACCGACCGCTCTCGCAATCTCCGCTGCCACACGTGCGTTGTTCTCAAGCAAAGCGATGTTCGCACGCAACGTCGAGCCGCCACTGCGCTCCGCCATCTGGCTCAGCAGAAACGGCGTCAACGCAGGTCCCGCAATTCCTTTCCACTCCGCATCTTCCAAAGCCGTAGTCAACACAATCTGCAACTGCTCCGCAGGCACTTCAAACTGCGCCGGCACAGGCACAACCACCAGCAACGCTGACTCGATTCCGAGCTCTCGCTGCGCCCGATAAATCCTCGCGACATCTTCAGCCGAGTCAACTCGCGCATCGATCGATAACCCACTCTTGCGCGAATAGAACGCCGGTAGCTCGTCACATTGATAACCCACAACTGTCACTGCGTGTGTCTCGAGCCACTCGCGCGTCGCCGGCAAGTCGAGAACGATCTTGGCGCCCGAGCAGACAACGACGATCGGCGTTCGTGCAAGCTCAGGCAGATCGGCAGAGATGTCAGGCAGCGAGCCGCGATGAACGCCGCCGATACCACCGGTCGCAAAAACCTTGATTCCGGCCCGATGCGCAATCCAGGTCGTCGAAGCTACTGTTGTTGCACCGTTCAAAGTTTGAGCAACTGCGACCGGAATATCTCGCGTGCTGATCTTCCTGATGTCGCTGTTGTTCGCGAGTGAGTGGATTTGATCGTGGCTGAGTCCAACGCAAAGCTTGCCATCAATGATCGCGATCGTTGCCGGTATCGCACCACCTGCACGCACGATCTCCTCTAAGCGTTGTGCGGTTTGCAGGTTCTGCGGGCGCGGGAGACCGTGCGCGATCACAGTCGATTCGAGCGCCACGACGCCATGCTGGAAACGCAGGGCAACCTCGACACTCGGATCGATTTTAAGAAATTCGTGCATTGGCCGTTGCCGCTTTCGTCAAAGTAAACACGGTTCCGCCTTCATCGCGCGGTTCCCACGAGATGCGCGCGTCGATCATGCTCGCACGCGCGCGCATGTTGGCGAGACCGCGGCCTTCTGAATTCGTGTGCTGCGATTTGAACGGACGGCCGTTGTCTTCGATCTTCAAAGAGAAATCGCCATCGTCAGAGCTGGTCACAAACATTTTCACTTCAGTCGCTTCGGCATGACGCCAGATGTTGTTCACCGCTTCCTGAACGATGCGATAAATCTGCATCTGCACGCTCGGCGACAAGTCGCTGCGCTCCTCGATGCCGTCCTCGCAGTGAAACTCATAAACAAAACGCTTCTCGGCCGGCGCATCCTGGACCGCATGCGACAACGCAAACTCGAGCGCCGCAGCGAAGCCGACATTTTGCAGCACTGACGGGCTCAAGTCTTCGCAAATGCGCCGCACCTCCTGCGAGATCACTTCGATCTCTTTTCGCAACGCGATCTGCGGGTTGCTGCCGGTTGAATCGCCGTTGCCCTTAATCTGATCCGTCAACAGGGCGAGGTGCCGCAGGTCGGCGAGTGTTTGATCGTGCAGGTCGCGAGAGATCCGGCGTCGTTCGCGTTCCGCTTCGTTCGCGAGGTTGAGGCGCGCGTCTGCGAGCTCGCGGTTTGCGTCTACTAAAGCCGCGCTCGTTGCCACGATTCGTCTGCGTTCGAGTATGGCCCAGAGCAACGCGAGGAGCGCGAGTGCGAGCAGGATCGCGAGCGCCGTCGATGTCCATGGAAAAGGCGCTTTGGCGACCGTGAACGAAAAAGTCAGTGGCGCAGACGCCGTCAGGTCTTTGGTGAATGCGCGCGCCGTCACCGTGTAGGTGCCGGGTTTCAAACCTTCCATCGTGAACTGGTATTCGCGCGACAGTTTCTGTTTGATTGTCTGGTTATTGCTGTCAATCAGCGTAAAGGCGTATTGAAACTGCTCGGGAAATGTGCGACTGCTGATCGCCGCGACGTCTACCAGCAAACTGTTCTGTGGGTATTCGAGATTCAGGCCCGCCTGTAGCTCAGAGGGCGCGTGCACGCGTTTGCTCAGGATGCGGGTGACGTAGAGCGTCGGCTCGAGCCGCCCGGGCTCGTAACGTGCGACGCCGCGATTCGTGCCGATCAGAAGCACATCAGTACCATCAGACTTACGCAGCGGCGCCACTGCGAAAACGTTTTGCGAAGGTAAGCCCTGTTCTGAGTCGAGCTCTGACACCACTGGTCCAACTACGGGATCGAGCAGGATGTGTAAGAGACCGTTGCCGCGCGTGCCACACCAGAGCTCGTTCGTATTGGCTGACTGGATTGCGAAGAGATTACGGGCGTCGACGTTGGGCACCGTGAGATTGCAGCTCGCGCCGGGGCGGCAGAGAAAGATCCCGGTTGGAGTGCCAAACCAGAGTGAGCCGTCAGGTGTGCGCGCCATCGATCTGACGGCCGTGTTTTTTATCGCGGCGAATGCCGGTTCTTCACGGATCGTTTTTCCGTCAGAAGCAAACACGCCGTCTCGATTCGTTCCGATCAGCAGCCGGTCGTCACCGTCAGCGAGGAGACTCAACACTTCACGCGCGGTGGCAGCAGTGTTGGGCCACGCCAGGCTGCTGCGCCCGCCGTCCAACCGATCGATGCCGCGACCATAAATCGCGAAGAAAGTCGCGCCATTTAACTGGGCAATTGCACGGACGCTGCCGGTCGCGTCCGGAGCGCCCGAGCCGGTTTCGATCCGCGTAAACACCTGATCTTCCAAACGTGCCGATTGCCTGGGCGCGATGTAGAAGCCACTCGCGGCTGCGATCAGCAGGCGTTGTGATTTGTCTTCCGCGATCGCGTAGATGACGTTGCGTCCGAGGGCAGCGACAGCGTTCCACGTCGCCGTTTCATCGTCGTAGACAAAGAGCCCGCGATTGGTGCCGGCGACAGATCGGCCGCTGCTCGTTTGAAAAAGCGCCCTGACAAAATTTGACTCCGCATTCTCGCTGACTTCTTCTACGCGCGGCGCATGCGGATCGTAACGACAGACGCCGCGATCCGTACCAAACCAGATGACGCCCTCGCGATCCGGAAAAATGGCGTACACGTGATCGGAGCGCAGGCCGCCGGCGGTGCCATCGAACGTGAATCGTTGCGTCTTATCCGTGGAGATTCGAAAGACGCCACGGCCATCGGTGCCCACCCACATCTCATCCGCGATCGGCTTTAAGGTCATCACTGGGCCAGTCGCGGCTTCCTGACGTTTCAGGTTGGACAACTCATCGCCTGATAACACTCCAGGCTCTTCTTTGCGTGCGCGCGCGCCGATCCAGAGCTTACCTTCGCGATCGCGCTCGAGTGCATTGACGAAGAAAGCGACCGGTTTCATCTGACTTTCCCGCACGGCGCCGTTTGCGATTTCCAACACGCCGCGACTGTGCGTGCCGATGAATATCCGGCCGTTGGCGACGTTGATACTCGTGATCGATAGTGGACCAGGATGCTCGCGATCGCTGCTCTGGAGAGATTGGCCCAGCAGCTCGCGCGTGTCGATCACGGTACGGCTCGTGGTGGTCGTTTCGCTGTCAGTGATGCCGGGATTGACTGTTGTAACCACGCGCGCGCGACTCTCGTAAACGCGACCCTGAGCGCTGGTCATGAACGCCGAGCCCGACTGATCGGTGACGATCGCGGTAATTGTCTGACCCGAGGTCTCGTTTACCTTGATGAACTCGCCGGCGTTGTAACGCAGCGCGCCGCTGTCAGTCCCGATCCACATCGCGCCGTCTTTGTCGGTTTGCAGCGCGAGGATGCGAACGGGAGTAGGCAGTGCGCGATCGTTGATGGTTTGTGTTCTGCGCCCGTCGAATCTTGCGAGACCGGTTTCCGTGCCAAACCACATCGCGCCATCAGGCGTCTGCGCAATTGCGCGCACACGATCGGAAGGCAAGCCATGGAAAAGCGTGACGTTGCCCCACTGGTGTAGTCCTGTGATCGGTGTCGGCGACGGTGATGGAGACGGTGAAGGTGACGGCGACGGTGAGGCCTGCGGCTGTGGCTCACCAGTCTGTGGCTCAGTCTGTGCCCCGGAACCAGAAAACAACACGGCACTGAGCCACAAAAAAGCACAAAAAGCACAAACGATTCTCAGGAACCATTTTGTGCCTTTTGTACCGCCGGTGCTTTTTTGTGGCCGTGGCCTCATTTCTTCTTCGAGGCGGCTTCTCGTTTCTGTTCTTCGTTGAAACGTTTCTGATCTTTCTGGAGCCACGCTTCGAGATCGTGGGAAGCTTTTTCGAGCTCGTCGCTGTTCAGCAGTCCGCGCCGCAACGCTTCGAAGAACGCGCGCGTGCGAATGTTGTAGGCGAGTTTTTCGTATGCCTCCAGGTCTGTGCCTTCCGCGACAGACACGAAGAGTTTTTCGTAGAGCGTCGCCAGCCTGCTTTCGACGCCACGCAAACTCAACGAACACTTGCGGGCGATGGCCCAGTTTGAAAGACCGAGCGCGAGATAATACAGTGCCTCAGCTTCAAACTCCGTCAGCAGCGGTCGCTTGAATGAATC
>DATHTI010000075.1:0-5111 GCA_035463335.1 Pyrinomonadaceae bacterium
ATCGTAAATCTCCTTCAACGACTCGGCCTCGTCCGCGTTGATGTAACCCTGCTTGACGAGCGGACGCGTCCGGATCAGGAGATTCACGGCGGGCAATGGATAATCGCTGCCGTTCACCAGTCTTTCGTGCAGATCCTCACGCGCAAGCAACGTACGCAACTTCCCGGAACGGTTGAACTGCGTCATCGCTGAGAGCTCGCCAAACACGAGCCCTTCGTAACGCTTCTCATCCATCAGACGCAGAAACAGATCGAAATTGTCCACCATCTTGCGATCGTTGCTGTCGAGATCCTCATTCGATCCAAGCCCCGCACAATGCGCCACGATCACTTTCACGCCATGGTCCAACGCCCGCCGCAGCAGCAATGGGTTCCCGAGTTTCTGATCTTCTTCCGCTTCGACCGCCTTCTCCTCGCCGCCATGACTCAGCAATATCAGATCAAGCTCCTTCATCTTCTCGTAAAACGGATCGCACTTCGAATCGGAAGGATCGATTCCCATCGCATTGGGCAGCCACTTCACAATGCGCGCCCCACGTCGTGCCCACTTCTCGAGCTCAATAATCGCATCGGGCCGGTAAGGATTGACGGAAATGTTCGGTACAAACAACTCCGGATGACGTTCCGCCAGCTCAAACACATACTCGTTCGGAACATAAAACTCGGTCTTTTCGAGATTGACCGATCCATCGCGGCGGTAATGTTTGTCGAACGCCAGCAGCCGGTGCTTGCCATGGTCCTTGATGTTCGCCACTAATCGAGTCAATCGCGCCACGGCTTGCGGATCTGCCTTCTCTTCGTCCGCGACTCCGGCCGAGCTCATATAAACCTTCAGCTTCAGACGGTGAAACGGGTGTCGCCACGTCAGCATCTTCGGATTGACAAACGCATTCGTGCCGCCGACGCCAAGACCGGCGATGTGTACATGATGATCGATCAGCTTTGATGAATCGATATCGTCGAAAGCGCGTTTGACGAGATCGGAGGCTTTGACGCTGAGCCCGGAATTCAGCTCTTCAGGTTGTTTCGTGAACGCGCCACCGATGGAATGGATCAGACACATCTCATTTGCTCAAACAGATCATCGTGCCGAGCATTGTTGCCACGAGCTCGCGCTGTCCTTCCTCACTCCCAAATACATCCGCGCGAACGACGGTCAGCGTCTTGCCGGCTTTAACAACTTCCGCCACGGCTGAAAACGTGTCGCCTTTCGCTGGTCGCAGCAGATTAACTTTGAATTCAACACTGAGAACTTCAGAATTCGGCGGCATCAAGCTGTACGCTGCATAACCGCAGGCTGAGTCGGCAATCGTCGTGACGATTCCAGCGTGCAGATATCCGTGTTGCTGGGCCAGGTCGCTGCGATAAGGCAACGTGATTTCGATGAGACCAGGTTCGACGCGTGCTAATTCAGCGCCGATGAGGCCCATGATTGTTTGTTTGGCGAAGCTTTGCGTGATTTCGTCGGAGAACGTGGGATTACGGGATTTGTGTTTCACAAGATTTACAAGATTTTTCAAGATTCACATGATTTAAAGCGCGGGCGTTGCGCTGAAGACCAGCCAGTTTCGCACGCTTCATCGCGCTGCCGCGATAGCGTGCTGCATAACTTTCCGGCGTAAGCTCCATGATCTCTTCCAATTCAACATCGACGTTCCCCTCACGCGGCGCAAATCGCGTTTCAGTCGCCGGCTGCTCAAACCGGTTCCACGGGCAAACATCCTGACAGACGTCACAACCATACAGCCACCCGGCCAAATCCATCTCCTCCGGCAATTCAGGTGTCCGCAGCTCGATGGTCGCGTACGAAATGCACTTGTTTGAATCCACGACGTAAGGCTCCGTAATCGCCGCGGTCGGACAAGCATCGATGCACAGCGTACACGTACCGCAGTGGTCTTCAATGCGCACGTTGTCGTGTTCGAGATCGAGGTTGAGTAATAACTCACCGATGAACACCCACGAGCCATGCTCAGGCGTGATCACATTCGAATGCTTGCCGAGCCAGCCCAGTCCCGCACGCACCGCCCATGCTTTGTCCATCGTCGGCTGTATGTCTACACACACTTTTCCTTCAGCGTGTGGCGCCTGCTGCTTGATCCACGAAAGGAGTGATAAGAGTTTTTCTTTGACTACGTCGTGATAATCGTCTCCCCACGCATAACGAGAGACTTTTCCTGTTGCTGGACTTTGCTTGTGCTGGTGAGGCGTAAAGTAGTTGAGCGCAACCACGACGACTGAGCGCGCTTGCGGAAAGATTTCGTGCGGACTAATGCGTTTGTGAACGTCGCGGGCCATCCAGCTCATCTCGCCGTGATGGCCTCGCGCAAGCCACTCTTTCAACCGGCGCCCTTCGTCTTCAAGCGAACCGGCGCCAACAATTCCAACCTTGTTGAATCCCTCGAAAAGAGCCCTTTGCTTGATGTTCTCTGCGAGAGTCACTGCGGCGGAAGCTTCTGGATTGTCACCGTTATGATCGGAGTGTTGCCAGCGGTTCGACTATACGAAACCCAATAACCGGCTTTTGGATACCGCACGAGTTTATACATCGAGCCATCAGGCTTCGCCTCGATCTCACCGCCAAACACCTGCTGCGGAGTGATGATTTCCTTCGCGCCGTTCATGAAATCGACGGAGATAGCAGTCACCTGGCCCTTGTCATAGAGGACCTGGGCAGTTTCTTTCTCCCCGAACATGTAAAAATCCTGCTCGTCACCCTTATTGGCGGGGTTGCCGAGCTTCTTTCGCACCTCATCCGCAAGCCAGCCGATCTTCACTCCACGATATTCGTGAAATACCGGATCATCCTCCGGCGCCAAAGCCCGTTTTTGCGTGGTTTGAGCTTGAGTTACTCCGGCAATCATGAAACTGATCACCACAAGCAAAGCACGGCTTAGTAACCAAAAATTTGAGGATCTCAAAAGGCGAGTCATGGTTACTCCTTTCCACAGTTAAACGTGTTCACTAACAAACAGGTAGGAAACGCACCGCCGGAACAGCCGAAATTACTGCCGTGGACGCCCCGGGTTTGCTTTATATGCCCCGAACAATAATCCGAAGAATTGGCGATGTCAACATCTCGGAAGCAACGAAAAGTTTGACTCAAAACCGGAGTTTATCGTAGAAGCAGAGTGCTGTTTCATGGTCCTGCCAGTGATCGGAGAAGGAGTTGAAAAACGAATGAACAGAATCGCACTCGCGTTGTTAGCAGTCGCCGTCGTCGCGGTGATGAATGGATGCCAGCCCGCACTCGATACCAATCGTAATCAGGCAATCGCAACTTCTAGTCCCGCGAAGGAAGCGTTTGATCCCGCGGCGATTGAAGCTGAGCTAATCAAGATCGAACGCGAGTGGGCGGAAGCGGCAAAAACGCACAACACTGAAGGAGTCAAGCGTTTTCTTGCCGAGAACGCAGTTATTGTCTATCCCGACGGTTCAACGGCGACTAAGGCCGACGAAGTGCGCACGATTGAATCAGGGGCGATTACTGCCGACTCGTTCGAGATGCTCGATCCGAAAGTGACGGTGATCGATGCTGACTCCGCGTTCATCTCGGGACGAAGTGTTATCAAAAACGGAAAGTACGCCGTTCCAAATCAGAAGAGGCCGATCGATATCAGTGGTGAGTACCGGTTTCTTGATGTGTACGCGAAACGAGATGGTAAGTGGCAGGTAGTGGCATCGCAGGCCACAAAGATCCTTCCGCAACAGTAAGGCAGTACACAAAAGGCACAAAAGCACAAAAGCTCTCAGTTTAGAGTTCAAGCTTTAGCTTGCGGTCTGAACTATTTCCAGATGCCGGGAATGACTGTCGAACAAGATGGGCAGCGGCCTTCGCTGGTCACGTTTACTTGCCGGATCAGGTAACCGAAACGTTCTACCAGCAACTCGTCACATGACGGACAGTAAGTATTCTCCCAGCGCCCGACTCGGCCCGGAAGATTTCCGGCGTAGATGTAGTTGAGACCCGCCGCCCGACCAATCTCACACGCCCGGATCAATTGCTCCGCTGTCGTGTTTGAGTTTTCAGTCATGCGGTAGTCCTGGTGAAATGCCGTGACGTGCCAGGGAATGTCCGGTGAGACCGATGCGATGAACTCCGCCGCACGACGAAGCTCGTCTTCTGAATCATTGAAACCCGGAATCACGAGCGTAACAATCTCTTCCCAGAAACCACGCTCGTGGACCATCTTCACCGTATCAAGAATATTGTCGACGACGCCTCCCAGTTGCCGGTAGTTCTTGTCGTTCATCGACTTCAAATCGATCTTGTAACAGTCAGTCCATGGACGAAGATAGTCGAGCACTTGCGGCGTCGCATTTCCATTCGAGATGAACGCCGTGCGAAAGCCCTCCGGCCGCGCGCGTTTGAAAACATCGACCGCCCACTCGGCCGTAATCAACGGCTCGTTATAACTACTCCCAACCATCGCGGCGCCGTACGCTTTCGCCATCGTCACAAGGCGCTCCGGCGAAACGATAGTCGGGCTCGTCCCGGCAGAATCGTCACGCAGCGCCTGAGACGTCAGCCAGTTCTGGCAATACGCACAATGCAGGTCGCAGCCCAGCATGCCAAACGTCAGCGTGTCAGAACCCGGCAAAACGTGGAAAAACGGCTTTTTCTCCGTCGGATCGCAGGCGAGCGCGGCGACGTAGTTTGTCGGCACGCGAAGATGGCCGCCTTCGTTGAAGCGAACTTTGCAGATGCCGCGCTTTCCCGGCTTGATCAAACAACGATGCCCGCACGCGTAACACTTCAGCGCGCCCGCGTCGAGATGTTCTGTTAATTCAGGCGCACCTTCCGTGGTCATCGAATCGAGGACGGCGGCGAGCGGTGCTGATTGAGTGCTTACTGGCATCCTGTGCAGTATTATACAAAGCCAATGATCATCGAAGAAATCACCGTCACCGCATTTCAGCAACATACCCGCATCGTCGGCTGTGAAGAGACGAAACAGGCACTATGCATAGATCCGGGAGATGAAGCAGAACGGATCGTCGAGAGTCTCGAGCGGCGCGGCCTTACGCTACAGGCAATCGCGCTGACGCACGCACACCTCGACCACGTCGGCGGCGTGGCGGCGCTCAAGAAACTCAAACCTGCGGCAAGCA
>DATHTI010000076.1:0-2022 GCA_035463335.1 Pyrinomonadaceae bacterium
GATCTCGCTTTACATCAGCCTCGAGCTGATGGCGCTGACGTTCTACGTGCTCGTGGCTTTCACGAAGCGCGAGAAGAAGTCGAACGAAGCCGCCATGAAGTATTTCCTGCTGGGCGCGTTTTCGTCGGGCATTTTGCTCTATGGCATGTCGTTGATCTACGGCGTCGCAGGTTCGACGAACATCGGTGAGATCGGAAGTAGTCTTTCGGACATCATCGCGAAGATGCAAGGCGACCAATCGATAGCCGGGCTCAGACCGTTGCTGCTGCTCGGCATGATCGCACTTGGCGCGGGACTGTTCTTTAAAATAGCGGCAGTGCCGTTTCACATGTGGGCGCCGGACGTTTACGAAGGTGCGCCGACGTCAGTCACCGCATTTCTTTCCACTGGATCCAAAGCCGCAAGCTTCGCGTTGTACGCACGCATCTTCAGCGAAGCATTACCCGCGATGCGTGCTGATTGGGCGCCGTTACTAGGTCTCGTCGCCGCGATCACGATCATGGTCGGCAATTGGGCCGCCGTCACCCAGGAAAACTCGAAGCGCCTGCTCGCTTACTCGTCAATCTCCAACGCCGGATATCTTTTGCTCGCGCTGATCGCTGACAACGAGTACGGCCGGATTGGTCTGATAGTTTATCTATTTGTCTACACGCTCATGAACATGGGTGCGTTCGGCGTCATCATCAGTTTGCGCCGGCGCGGGATCATCGGCGACCACGTGGACGACTTGACTGGCCTGGGCCAGAAGGCGCCGCTGATGGCCGCGATGATGGCCATCTTCATGCTGTCACTCGGCGGGTTGCCGATGACGGGCGGCTTTATCGGCAAGTATTTTCTGTTTGGCGGTTTGATTCAGCGGGGAGCTACCGACGGAAAGACGTGGTACTACTGGCTCGCCGGTTGGGCCATTCTCAATACTGTCGTGTCCTTCTATTACTACGTTCGCTTTATCAAGGTCATGTATCTTGGCGATCGCATCGCCGACAACAGGCCACTGGCGCTCTCACCGGCGTTGCGGGTGGCTTTGATCGTTTGTGTGATTGGTGTGATAGCAATCGGGGTTATTCCGCAACGAGTGATTAAGATCACGCGAGACTTCGTGATCGAGAAATCGAAGTGATGGATAACTCCGGCCTGTGTATCTCTACTACTTCCTCGCGGCCCTATCTACCTGGTTCGGTCTTCAATCGTTATTGAGCGGAATTCGTTACGCGGCTTACGTGCGCCGCGAGACGAGCCGGCCGCTGCCTGACTTTCAGCCGTTTGTTTCCGTGATCGCACCCGGCAGGGGATTGGAGCCCGGATTGATCGACAACCTGCGCCCGCTCGTGGCGCAGGATTATGCGCGTTATGAAGTGTTGTTTGTTTTCGACATGGGGGACGATCCCGCGATCAGGATCGTCGATGAGTTACGAGCGACTGTTCCCACGCGCACCGTGATCGCTGGACCAGCTACAGACAGCGGTCAGAAAGTTCACAACCTGCGCATCGCCGTAAACGAGATCGATGCGCAGTCAGAAGTGCTCGTGTTTGTTGATACAGATGCGCGTCCTGCGAAAGATTGGCTCCGAAAACTGGTGGCGCCACTCGCAGACGAGACGATTGGAGCGTCGACTGGTTATCGCTGGTTTGTTCCCGAGCGTGGCGGCATAGCTTCCAGGCTTCGCAGTGTTTGGAACGCGTCAGTCGCGTCGGCGCTCGGCAGTGATACTGCGAAAAACTTCTGCTGGGGCGGATCGACTGCAATCCGCCGCTCGACTTTTACGAAGCTCAACGTCAGCGAGCGCTGGCGCGGCACCGTCTCCGACGACTTCGCGATCACTCATGTTCTCAAAGAAGCAAAACTCCCGATCCACTTCACACCCAACTGTCTCGTCGCTTCAGTCGGCGACTGCGACTTCCGTGAGCTGCTCGAATTCACCACACGCCAGATCAAGATCACGCGCGTCTACGCTTCCCACCTCTGGCTTCCACTATTGCTCGGCTCCGCTCTCTTCGCCATCGCCTTCTTCGGCGGCCTCA
>DATHTI010000077.1:0-3059 GCA_035463335.1 Pyrinomonadaceae bacterium
AGATCGATGACCTGTTCGCGCGTTGCGCCGCGTTGGCCCAGCATCTTGTCCTGCGTCGCGCGTACCATTCCTTCGACAACAGGATCAACAGCTTCGAGGTGACTCGGATTCGGCGAGAGCGACAGCCCGACTTTGCGTCCGTCAGCAAGAACACGTTCACCCGTCGCACCTTGGTGATACTTCACGTCGCCTTCATCAGCGGGAAACTCCGGATGGACCGAGCCTTCGAACGCCGCGAAGATTCTCTCGCACAGGTTTCCGATCACGTTCGCGAGTACGTTCAAGCGGCCGCGATGGGCCATACCGAAGGTGATGTGTTCGACGCCGCGCGCCGCCGCGCCGTCGATCAATCGATCGAGCAGCGGAATAATCGTTTCGCAGCCTTCGAGTGAAAAGCGTTTCTGTCCGAGATATTTCGTGTGCAGAAAACGCTCGAACTGTTCCGCGGAGATTAACTTCCAGAGTAGACGTTTCTTTACGTCAACCGGAAGCGGTTCCGGTTGCACAAACTCGCGCCTGATCTGTTCGCGAATCCACTGTTTTTCTTCTTTACTTTGGATGTGGCGGTATTCGATGCCGACCTTGCCGCAGTACGCACGCTGGAGAATGTCGAGGATCTCGCGCAACGTGGCGCTCTCGCGGTTAGCAAGTCCATCCGTAATGAAGACTCGATCGAGGTCCCAGATCGTCAGGCCATAGTTCTGGATATCCAGCTCCGGGTGATAAAGGACCGGAAGGGCGTGCAGCGGATCTGTGTCTGCGATCAAATGGCCGCGCACGCGATACGCGTTGATCAGCTCGATCACGCGCGCTTCTTTGAGCGTCTGCTCGCGCACCTGATCGCCGGGCAGGAAGAACGGATTGCGATCGAGGTTCCAGCCAAACGGTGCATGCGGAATGCCGAGATTCAGGAAAATGTGTTTGTAGAAGTCGTGCTTGCCGATGATGAAATCGTGCACGCGCGCGAGAAATGCGCCCGACTCCGCGCCCTGAATGATGCGATGATCGTACGTGCTGCTGATCGAGATGGCTTTGCTGATGCCGAGTTGCGAGAGCGCTTCCGGCGCCATCGCCTGGTACTCGGCCGGGTACTCGATCGCGCCGGTCGCGATGATCACTGACTGGCCTTCCATCAATCGTGGAATCGATGCGACTGTGCCGATTGTTCCCGGGTTAGTTAACGAAATAGATGTGCCCTGAAAATCTGCGATCTGTAGCTTGCCTTCGCGCGCACGTGTGACGACGTCGTCGTAAGCAGTCAGGAATTCGGAAAAGCTCAGCGTGTTTGCGTCCTTGATGTTGGGAACGAGCAGCGTGCGTGTGCCGTCTTTCTTCGTCAGGTCGATAGCAACGCCGAGATTGACACTCTTACGCTTCACGCGCGAAGGCGTGCCGTCGATTTCGGCATAGCCGTCGTTAAGTTGCGGAAACGTGTCGAGCGCACGCAGCAGGGCCCACGCGATCAAGTGTGTGTAAGACGCTTTGCCACGATCGTTGTCGGCGAGGTGCTGGTTGATGATGCGACGGTTTTCGTCGAGCAGCTTCACCGGGATTCGACGCTGCGAGGTTGCAGTCGGCACGGAGAGACTGCTCTCCATGTTTTCGACGATCTTGAGCGCCGGCCCACGAATGGGAAGCACTTCGCCTTCGGGCTGCGGTTTAGCCTCGGGAGCCTTTGCGGGCGCAGGCGCGGGAGCCGCCGCGGGGGCGGCGCTGGCTTTCGGTGCCGCCGCAACTCCATCTCCGTCAGTTACAGGGGCAACGGGTGTGACGCCATTGCTGGTAAGCTCACTGAAATACGCGCGCCAGGAGTCGTCGACCAGCTCGGGATTATTGCGGAAGCGCTGCAGAAGGCCTTCGACGTAGGTGGCATTCGCGCCGAATTCCTCGGCAATTACCTGCGACAAGTCGGGTGTATTTTGCTGACTCAATCTTTATTACCTCGGTGATTCAAGACTAACAAATCCGTACCCGATCGTGAAATCCGTGGCTACTTCTCGATCAAAAACAGGAACTCTCGATTGGATTCCTGCGCGTCGCGTATCCACTCGTGCGTCCAGCGCATACCGGCCATCACGTTCCGCTTGTAATCAACCTCGACAACGTCGATCAGCTTGCCCGAGCGATTGATCACGTCGTTCAACTCTTCCGCCGTAGCCCTGCCACCCGAGCTGTAAGACAAAATGATGTGCCTCGCTCTTGTAGTGCGCAGTAGTCGCTCGATAGCTTCGACGACGATGAATCGCCCTGCCTCATTCTTCCGAAACTCTTCAAACACCGACGCACTCAACACGTCGCTCGTGTCTACGCGCCTGTTTGCTTTACCGAAGAGTGTCGGCCGATCGAAGAGGCAGATCGACGTCCAGAGGTGATAGTAAGCTGCGTAGCGCACGCGCGAAGGCGGCATCTTGTCGTTGTTCGAGCCATACGGCGGATCGTAATAAGCCAGATCGGCGTTTATCGATCCCACAAGATCGAAAATATCCGTGTTACGAACTTCGTGGTCGCGCGTTTTTGGGATGAGTCTCGGCACGCGCAACTTCATCTCACGATAAGAGCGTGGCGACCATTCATTAAGATAAGAAGCGTAATGGCCGATCGTGCTATCCACCTGGTCCATCGCGAGCATGAGACTCGTCAGCGCAACTGCTTTTTCCTCGCGGCTTAATCCTTCGATCTCCTCGCGGATGGCATCGAGCTTGAGCGTGTTGTGCCGTTGCCACGGTTTCTTAGAGTCGCCGGCGTAGTGTTCGGTGAACCATCCGTGTTTGCCGGGGAGAGAGTTGAGATGGTCGATCAGCTCCTGGTAGTGCCCGGCCGGATGAGGGCTCAACAGATAACATTCACCAAATACCCTGGACCATACAGCAATATCATTTGCGATCACGCGATAACCGCATTGCGCGAACGCCTGCGCGACCCGCGTAGTGCCTGAGAAGCCGTCGAACACAGTTCCGGGCCCAACTCTTGCAGCAAGCTCGAGGATGTGAGGCAGGAGCTTCAGCTTCGAGCCGGCATACTTGATACCTTCGGTTGGTGGAATTGCTTGTGGCATTTCA
>DATHTI010000078.1:0-5322 GCA_035463335.1 Pyrinomonadaceae bacterium
TGCCGTCCAACACGAACTCAACGCCCAGCTCGCGTCCGGCGCGCAGTGGATCGGAATCAGCACCATAACGAAGCACGCTGCTCGTTGGTCTAACTGCAAAACTTCGAATCGCGCTGAGACGCGTGATGAGCGCATCGGCAAGACCGGTACCGAGATAGTCTGGACCAGGGTCAGGTTGGTTGATGTCAAGGATCTTCATCGGCAACACGGCCAACGAGTTTTCCGTCGCATCTGTTCTGAGTGAGCCGCTCCCGCGCGGTGGGTCAGGCAAGTCGAGGATCGGACGGCCTTCGAGATAGCGCGTGATGTCGTCGCGCAAGTCAGCCGCGGTCTGGTAGCGCCACTCGGGCTCCTTGCGCAGCGCCTGCATCACGATGTTGTCGAGATCGCCGGAGAGCGCACGGCGCAGCGATTCGAGCGTTGTGCCCCGCGAAGTGTAGAGACGATTGAGCGTTGTTGAGTCATCACCGGCATTCAGACTCGGCAACAAATCTTCCGTGCGCGTGATGATGATGCTTGGCGGCGCCGGCGCTTCTTCGCAAATCACACGAGCGATCTCATGCGGCGCGCGATTAACGAGACGATAAGGCCGGTGACCAGTCAATAACTCATACAACAACACACCGAGCGAATAGACGTCGGTGGTTGGTGTGGTCGGCGCGCCCTGTACTTGCTCGGGCGACGCATACTCCGGAGTCATCAGCCGCATCGCGGTCGCGGTCGGATCGTGAGTGATGTCGCCGGCGAGTGTGGGATTCAGCAGTTTGGCGATACCGAAGTCGAGCAGTTTCGGTACGCCTTCCGAGGTAACGAGCACGTTAGATGGTTTGATATCGCGATGTACGACCTGTTTCTGGTGCGCGTAATGAACTGCATCACAGATGGAGCGGAAGAGTTTCAGTCGCTCGGTGATGTTCAGCTTGTTGTTATCGCAATAACTATAGAGCGGCTGCCCTTCGATGAACTCCATGACGAAGTAGGGCAGACCATCTTCAGTTGTTCCACCGTCAAGAAGTCCGGCGATGTGTGGGTGGTCCAGAGCGGCGAGTATCTGACGTTCTTTGCGGAAGCGACGGAGGACGAAGTCTGTGTCCATTCCGCGTTTGACGAGTTTGATGGCGGCGCGCTTGTTGAACTCGTTATCGGCGCGCAACGCTTCGTAGACGGCGCCCATGCCGCCGCGCCCGATTTCACGCTCGATACGATACGTGCCGAGGCGCCGCCCGAGCATCGGGTCTTTGTCTTCGACGAACGATTCGAGGGCGCTCATTTCAGTATTCCCGTAAACGGGCTCTTCCAGCAGTTCTCCGGCACTGTCGTATTGCGAAAGTAGCGACTCAACATCACGCTTGAGCTCCGTGTCTTCCTTGCACACGTCTGACACGTAGCGGTCTCGATCTTCGGGAGAAAGATCGAGTGCTGCCTGGAAGATTTCTTCAACTTGTCGCCAGCGCTCGGGGGTCATTAAGCTCGTCGCGATGCAATCTGTGTGCTCTCTGTGTCTCGATAAAGAGAGAGACACAGAGAACACAGATTGCGCAAAGAATGTTCTAGTTGCCTTGCTGGATTGGACTTAGTGCGTGCATCAATTATTTCTTTGCATTTCTCCATGAAGCCAGGCTTTGGCTAACCGCCAGTGACGTTTAATGGTGGTAGGGGTAACACCCATAACGTCCGCTGTCTCTTCGATGGAGAGCCCGCCGAAGTAACGTAACTCAACCATGCGTGCCTTTTGTGCGTCGAATGTGGCCAGTGTTTTAAGCGCGTCGTCCAGCGCAATCAGCTCCGCGCTTCGTTCGACCGCGCGATCGATGTTTTCGTCCAGAGAGAGTTTTTGAAAATCCTGGCCACGCTTTTCAGCATTGTGTTTGCGCGCATGATCCACCAATAGGCGGCGCATTATCTGTGCGGCGACTCCGAAAAAATGAGCGCGGTTCTGCCAGTTCACGCGCGACTGGTCTATGAGTCGCAGATAAGCCTCGTGAACCAGGGCAGTCGGCTGGAGAGTGTGATCGGGGCGCTCCCGTCGCAGATAATTCGCTGCCAGCTTACGCAGTTCATCGTAGATGACGGGTAGCAAAAGATCAACCGCGTCGCGATCGCCGTTCGAGAGCTCGATCAGCAGACGGGTTATGTTATCCGAGGGATGCTCACTCAATCGTTAACTCTCCGAAATCGAAGACTTAAGGTCCATTAGTATAAAGCCAAAGAACCGCTTGCGGTAGGGCTGAATGACCCGAATTATAAATCGTTTGCGCGTTAGTGGGTGGACACGATTTTGGGAGAGTTTGAGAGGGTATCATCATGCAGGCGTTGACCGGAAAAATTAGCCATTTTGTAACGCGAGTATTTGGTTGCTGGCACGGCGAGCTCAGCCGTCCGTTTTCGCGTGGGGGGCGCGCGTACCGGAAGTGTTTGAGCTGTGGCGCGCAGCGGCAGTTTAATCTGGGCAACTGGGAGATGCAGGGTAAGTTTTTTTACACTAATTAGTCAGCCGCGTTAACTGTGTAAACTTCTTACCCTTATCGGAGTAGATGTAACTATCACGGGCCTTCACCACCAGATCCGCTTCAGTCACTTTCACTTTTATCTGACGGCGTTCGCCATCTTTTCCCGGAGCTGACGGGTAATAACCGAGGCTGTACTGCCGTCCCAGCTCTTCAGCAATCCACGTAAACGCCTGTGCGATTCCGAACATGGAGTCGCCGCTATAAAAACGACCACCGGTCGAATTCGAAAGCGCGTGCAGGTACGCGACGGCGCGACGGTAATCGCCGGGCGATCCGCCGCGTGTGGTCGAGCCGGGAATGCCGGGAGTCGGAAACGGAATGCCGAAAATCGTGCCGCGTCCCCCTGTGCCTCCACCGCCTATGCCGCCGAGTCCGGACGTGTCGTAGTCAACTGAATAGATCGGAGCGTCTGATTCTTCAGCGAGACGGATCGTGCTGTCGTACGAAGCACGACGACTCGTGGTATCGACGCCGTCAGTAAACAGGACGACTGCCTTGCGACCCGGGATCGTCTTGAGTTGTTTCCGCAGAATGTCGTCAACTGCATCGTATAGCCGCGTGCCGCCGCCGGTGCGTGTGCGACGAATCGCTTTTTCGATCACACTCCGATCAGTGGTCGCTTTGCATTCCACTTCGATGCGGTCGTCAAACGACATCACCATCACGCTGTCTGTTGGTTTTAGTTTCTCGACGAACTGGATCGCGGCGTGCTGAATGTCGTCCAGGCGAAATTGTGTCGAGCCGCTGGTGTCGATCAGCAGGACGACGCTGAATGGCGAATCGGTGGTGGCGAAGTAAGCGATCTTCTGGTCGACGCCGTTTTCTGTGATGCGAAATTGTTCGCGACGAAGAAGGGGAACGTAGCGGCCGTTTCGATCCATGACGGTTACGGGCACGGTAACCAGGGCGGTATCGAAGCGAATAACGTCGCCCTCGACAGTCTCACCGTCAGGATTGATTTTTGATTCGTTGGTGATTGCGTCGTCCGCCGGTTTGTCAGTCTTTGCGGGTTTCGGCTCGGAAGTTTTCCGCCCTGACTGTGCGTAAAGGGTGGACGGCAGTAAAGAGACACTCAAAAGCAGAATCAGCGACAGTGCTGTCTTATACATAGAAATCCCTGGTTTGGAAGTGATGCTACGTTCGGGAGAGTGTCTTTCGATTGTGGAGGATAGATGCTGCGGACGCGCGGCGGGTTGTTGCGGTAGCCCGCGATAGCGGGGACAACTGCCGCCCGCTTCGCGTGCTTGAACGTTTTCTGGATCTTTTCCTGGGGCTTGCGCCCCAGGCTTTATGCTGCCGCCCGCTTCGCGGGCTTGAACTCTTTTTTGTGCATTTTGTGCCTTTTCGCGGCGAAACTTTTCCTGTGCCTTTTTGCGGCCAAACTTTGCTTCTTTGCACCTCCGCGGGCTATATTGCCGCGCAATTATGACCGCACAATCTGAACTCGACCCAAAACTTCGCGACACGGCCTTTATCGGACACCCGAAAGGTCTCGGCCCGCTCTTCTTCACTGAGCTTTGGGAGCGCTTCAGCTACTACGGAATGCGCGCCATCCTTGTCCTTTATATGGTGGCGCCCCCGGCGCAGGGTGGCCTCGGTTTCGACGTCAAGCGAGCCGCCTCGATCTACGGTTGGTACACGATGTCCGTCTACCTGACCGCCTTGCCGGGCGGACTCGCCGCCGACTATCTGCTCGGCGCCCGTGTGGCCGTCTTTCTCGGGGGGCTCGTCATCGCTGCCGGCCACTTCTCAATGGTCTTCCACTCGATGACGTCGTTCTATCTAGGCATGGTGCTCATCGCAATCGGTACCGGTCTTCTCAAACCAAACATCAGCACGATGGTCGGCAGTCTCTACGCTGAGAACGATCCACGTCGCGATAGCGGATTTTCGATCTTTTACATGGGCATCAACATCGGCGCCGTGCTCGCGCCGCTCGTGTGTGGCTATCTCGCACAGAGTAAGAGCTTTCAACAAACGCTCATAAACAACGGCTTCGATCCGACAACGAGCTGGCACTGGGGATTCGGTGCGGCGGGTGTCGGAATGATTTTCGGCTTACTGATTTTCGTGGTCTTCGGCAAGTGGCTCGCGCATGTGGGCAGCGGGACGAGGAAAAAGACTGTCGAGACAGCCAGCGACGCTGCTGCCAGCGCGCCATTAACCTCGTCTGACTGGAAACGCATCGCGGCGATCGTGATCTTCTTTGCGTTTACGATCCTGTTCTGGGGCGCGTATGAGCAGAAGGGGGCGAGCCTGAACCTGTTTGCGAAGGAGCTCGTGCGCACGGAAGTTTTCGGAATCGGATTTCCGTCGAGTTATTTACAATCGTGTACGCCGTTCTTTGTGATCCTGCTGGCGCCTGTGTTTTCTGTGCTCTGGGTGAAGCTGGGTGATCGTCAACCATCGAGTCCGGTCAAGTTCACGCTGGGGTTGTTATTTATCGGTGCTGCTTACGTGTTGATGGTACCCGCGTGTCTGTTGACGGCGACTGGCAGGATCAGTCCGATGTGGCTTGTCGGTCTTTACTTCCTCGAGGTTTGCGGCGAGATGTGTTTGAGCCCGGTGGGATTGAGTACGGTCACGAAGCTCGCGCCGGTGAAGCTCGTCGGGATCATGATGGGCGTTTGGTTTCTGGCGGCGTCGTTTGGCAGCAAACTGGCGGGTTACCTGTCCGGGTTCTTCGTCGCGAATAATTACATGCAGCTCGTGAAGTTGTATGGTGGAATCGCGGTCGGGTTGTTGATCGCGGCGGGAATTCTGGCGCTCCTCACGCCAACCATCAAACGATTAATGGGCAAGGTAAGTTAGG